>JBDRTM010000060.1:0-2589 GCA_043824065.1 Planctomycetota bacterium
TGGGCTAAGCAGTCCCGTCAGGCCTGCATATAGCTTACAATTGTGCTTTTCGCTTAATTGCTCGGCGGTGGTTTGATAATCGCCAGTTTTCTTCTTAAACTGCTCATCAGTCAGAGTAGCAGGCTCTATATCTGGAGCTTCCAGGCCGGCTTCGGTAATTGTTTTAGCCTCCTGCACAATTCTATTTGCGGTGGAATTTATTTTGTCCTTGAGAAGCCGGTCCGAAATCATATCTGAAACCTCGGCATAGCTTTTAATTCGCTGGTTCAGTGGCGAGTTCGGGTCGTTCGGATCAGATGGAACCTGCTCAGTGAATAACTGTTCTCTGTTTCTGTTGTAATAATCTTCCTTCTGCTGGTTAGTGGGCGGTTCTACCAGCGTACGAACATCGTCGAGCCTGACGATTAGGTATTCAAGCTGCACCCTGTCCGGCAGCTTATATCCGAAGCCATAGGGATTTTCCTCGCTTACGGCGGAAGGCGAGAATTGCTTGTATTTATTAAAATGCTCCTGCTCGATACTTGATGCCGGATTCTCGATGCTCGATGCGAATACGGTGGGATCGAATTCTACCAATTCAGCGTCAATGCTTTCGGCGCTCGTGGCAACAGCCTGGGCTATCTGTGAGCTTGTAACATCTTCGTTTGAGCAAATCATCTGGGCGTACTGCATTACGGCTAACAATTCGCTAAATATTGCCAGGAGCTGCTTCTCCGGGAGGCCGTAGCGATCTCTTAGAACACCAATTAGCTGCGAATATGTCTGGCCGTTGAATAGCTGTGGTATTACTTGTCCGAGCAATTCGCCGGCCTGCTCGTTTGGCACCCTGATCCCAGCGAGCTGTGCTTCGTTTTTAAGTAACAGCCAGTATATATTGGACGGCATCGAGCGTCGATACATATCGTTGATTTGTTTGTCGCTGATTCTGTACCGGTTCGTTCTAATCGTCTGCCTTATATGATTTATAAGGGCCGGCGACGTTTGCTGCTCAGCAAACAGCAGCTCACCCAGGAGAATTCCACGTAAGTCCTGGTTCCTTAGCAGGACATCGGCGGCCAGGCTTCTGAGGACATCCAGTTCCCGTCGTGCCAAGGATAAGTCGTTGTTTGTTATTTTCTTGTTGTCCCCAAAGTAGGCTATTGTCTTGTGCAGCCCTGTTGCTCTTCGGCTGAGCTGCTGGAGCAAAGTGCCGCCGCCGATAAAGCCGAACATTATGACGATGACAACAACAGCCATCACTTTTTTGTTATTTTTCCGAAACCACTTGACTAAATTCATATATTTGCTCCGACATTATAGTTAATCGGTTAATTGGTGAGTCGTTAATTAGTTAACTGTTGAGTCGAATACTCACCACTCACCATTCACCAAGTATATGTAAGCGTGCAGACATTGCAAGAAAAATAGCCTGCCATGGGCCGCTTAAAAACATTGCGGCCGCAGCTTATATAAATAGTTTGAATTTTGCCACTGATACTCCTATGATATATGATGTGACTTTTGTAGAAGCCTAAAACTTGAGAGAAGGTAATTATGGGACATATTAGAATCCACTTTCTTCTGTGTATAATGTTTCTTTTTGTGATTTTCACTTGTAGCGAGGCTGAAACCATATCATCGACAGAAAGTCAAAAAATCCAAAATCTTAGAGCGTTTGCCAAGCTTTATGGGTATGTGAAGTATTTTCATCCCAGCGACGAAGCAAGTGCGATAGATTGGGACAAATTTGCCATCTATGGGGCAAAACGGGTAAAAGATGCCAAAAATACCGAAGAGCTAAAGACTGCTCTTGAAGCATTATTTTTGCCTATAGCGCCCACGATTCAAATCTATACTTCAGACCAAGAACCTGAAGACCCAATGAAACATGTGCCAGATGACACAACCGGTCTAAAGATCGTAGCCTGGCAACACCAAGGGCTTGGGCTCCAGGTGACGCCTTATGCAAGTATTCGGCTAAACAGAAAGAACAAAAAAATGGATGCTAAATATGATCCCGGAGGACTGATTCAACTTATAGATGCTACTGAGCATCGAGGGAAAGAAATAAAACTGAAAGCGTTTGTAAGAACGAATGTGACTGGTCCCGGTAATCAGGCTGGACTTTGGTTACAAGTTTATAGAGAAGGTGGAAGAAAGAGATTCGTCGACAAGATGGACGGGCGACCGATTACATCAAAGGACTGGCAGTCTTATGAAATCGTGGGGAAGGTTGATGATGATGCCTCGACAATATTCTTTGGATGTTATCTTAGAGGCATAGGACGGCTTTGGGCGGATGAGGTTCAACTGTTCGTTAAGGATGAAGGTAATGAATGGGAAAGTGTCAGAATAGAACATCCGGGATTTGAAGGTGACTGGTGGGAAGGGTGGTGGTGGACTTTGAACTCTGCATACTATTGCGATGTAGTAACAGAAAAACCATACAAAGGCAAGAAGTGCTTACTCATTGAAGGTAAAAGCGTTTCTGAACCGCTGTTTGAAGAGCATCCCAAAATGGGAGAAGTGGTGAATAAGCCATTAGATTCAGAGCTATTTTGCCAGATTCCACTGGCCTTGTATAGCGACGAAAACCACACTTTGGGCAAG
>JBDRTM010000061.1:0-4237 GCA_043824065.1 Planctomycetota bacterium
ATGACGGCCAGGGAGATGACAGCATGAGAATGGTCCGGCGTGGCGAGCAGGACGGCGTCGATGTCTTCCTCATCAAGCATTTGATTGTAGTCGCGGTAGGTTGGGCAGGCTTGGCCGTACTGCTTTCGGACCAGCTCAAGGGCAGGTTTCAGCCCGGCGGTGCCGCCGTAGTAGAACATGCTATAGTCGCTAACTTCGTTGATGTCACAGAGGGCGGCGATATGAACGTCGGGCTCGTTGAATAGTTGCTTCATGTTGACGATGCCCTGCCCGCCCGTGCCGATGATGGCGACGTTGATTTTTTCACTCGGTGCGATGTTGCCGCTGCCCCCGAGCACCTGGCGAGGCACAATGGCCAAGGCCGTGCCCATAGCGGCGCCACCCAGGAAATCCCTCCGGGTAATCCTCTTCCGTATGGGAACGGATTTGGCTTTTCGATCTCTCATATACTTTCTCCTCTTTGTGTTCGTCTTAGAGTTATGCAAAATTGAGGTTAGGCATATATTATTTAAGAAAATCAGTTTTTTGGTTTTCTTTTCAAAGTATGCCTAACCTCCATTTTGCAGAAGCCTTTGTTCATCTCAATCCCGCACAGCAAACCGCAGCCTGCGACACTTGTTCGTAGCTTTATCTGAACATTCCTTGCACCACACCGCCAATCCGTCTTTATGTCTGAGATGCTTGTAATATTGGCCCTCGGCCTTCCACTTTTTACATCTGCCGCATCGCTTCTGTCCCGCACCTCCAACGACCCGATGAAGGTCCTTATAGTTATTGTATTTTTTCACAGCACCTCTGTTTTTCTCGTAACGTTCCCGGGCATATTCAGACTCACACTCCCTGCACCAAATCCTCAGTCCGTCGATGCGGGTGCGATTCTTACCAAACTCACTCTCGTCTTTCTGTTTTTTGCATTTGCTGCATTGTCTCATTTTTCCATCCATTGATTTAACTATCCCTAACAAAACTCGCCGAGGTCTTTAACCTCGGCCTATACCATAACCCGTATTCTATAACATATTCAATTAAAAAACAAAGATTCGTCGCGAATTTTCTTAATTGGTATTTAAAAAAGTTATATAATCAAGCTTTGCAAGTGAGGATAGTCCCCCAAAACACCCACTTAGTAGAAGTAAACTACTTTCGCCTGAAGGCGGTAGCTTGTAAGACGGACTTTAAGCCCGCTAAAGCCATGAAAATCCGAAGCACGAAATCCGAAATTCGAAACAATATCGAATGCTCAAAATACAAATTCTCAAAACAAAAACACCTCAGGGGATGAGACGCTGTTTTGAATTTTCGTAATTCGGATTTTGAATTTGTTTCGGATTTCGATATTCGAATTTCGAGTTTATAATACTGAAGTCTTCGCCTGAAAGCGAGGGTTTTCTCCCATTCCCCAAATGAGACCTTAAAATGCGCCCTTTCAATCCAAATCCGCCGGTAACTGACTCTCTACTCCATGACTTTCAAGCTGAACCATACATCTCCTGCAGATTCATAACGCCCGGCTCGTGCCCTAATTCTTTAGCAAGATACGCATGAGTAGCTGTCCCCCACCCAAACGCTAAGGTGGACCCGGCACATACAATTACAGTAATAATCAGACTTGAAAGTAACTTGTTGTTCATTTTCCTGCCTCCTGTTCCATTAGTAAACTTTTCTGCTTCGCCCGCCTATGCCGATGTGGCTGTATATTATTATAATCACACGCTCTCGGCTTCACAAGGAATTGTTTCGGAAAAGCTTACCAGAAAAACCATAAGTTTTAAAATTTTTCTCTTGACAGGATATCGGCTTTTCAGATATTTATAATTTATAAATGTCTCTTGGAACTTTGCAAAGACATTTACCCTGGACACGAAAAAAACTTCTACTTTTACCCCAGGTTATAGGCGTCTTTAGCGTGCTCGGGTCTTTGCAGTTATGCCACTATTTACCGTAGAAAGGGGTCATTTAAGATTTTGATGTTTGACCACGTTGAACGCATAAACATACTTGCTCACCAGACCAGCTCAAAGATACTGCGGCAGGATTACGACAGAACCCTAACCAACCTATACCAGATTGAACGAAACGTACGCTCTGTCTGTAAATATAAAGAATGATTGAAAAAAAATGTTAAGAGTCTGACAGGAATTTGAGTTCAAAAGGAGAGCACTATGGAATACTACCTATACATGTCATTAATTCCCGAATCCCTGGTTGTGTCAATGCTTCCTGCAGAGGAATTTGGCAGATACCTCGCAGTTGGGACCAAAAAACGGGCAAATGAGCAGGCGATTTTCTTTGAACTGAGTAACGATTTTGAAAGCGAGTATTTCGACCTGCAGGGGGCAATTCAGCTTTGCACGCCACACGAAGACGGACAGCCAAAACACTCGGTGTACGCGTCAACCTATCGTGTTCTTGAGCACGTACCGTTGGAGGCAATTGGAAGTCTATGGCTGGTTACAAGTAATGGCCTGGCACTGGAGTTGAAACAGGGCCCATTGCCAACAGAAACTGAGCAAATCCATCACCTGTTTCAGGAACTATGTCCTGTTCACCCTCTGATTGCCAGCTCTCTCGACCCGTCCGAATTCTGCAAATTCATTACAGACCCCCAGGTCCGTGTTTCTGTGCCAAGGATATGTTTCCTTGAATTACGGCTGGGAACGGTGCCGGAGAAACCGGAGAAATCAGAACCGGGGAACCTGCCCTATAAGAATATCAAGCATCTATGGAGCTGTATACTTGAACTGACCGAAAAGAACAAAACAACAAAGACCGTGAACCGGACCTATTTTCCACATGTTCTGTACCGTTGCATAAAAAGCGGTTTCTATGTGGGCGACCAGCAGACTCTGTTATATTATCCGTTCCCATCCAGCGAAGAATTGGAGAAGAACCACCACAGGTGGTGGCGATGGGCACAGGAATCCTGACTCCGGTTACAACTGTCGGCATATATCAAGTTCTTCTAATCAAAACCTTTGTGGTTTTTTCTCTGACAAGAAGGTCTCCGCATCTTCTGGACCGTCATCACGCCGCATGGTGCACTTTTTCGTACAGAACTATTACTATCTCAATTCCTTTCAGTTAAGTAGTTGTCAAATCTGTCAGTTATTTTATATTTTTGCCTCTTTGAGGCATTGCCGCTTTCCTCAAGCAGACACGGTATGAGGAGTGGCTGTAGGTTCGAAACGCTCAGGCAATTCCAGAGAGATATCCAAAAATAAATTTCTTGACTAATGTGGAAATTATTTGTAATGCTGTCGATATACAATACGCAAAAAGGATTTTGTGGTGTTGAGAATGGAAACAGCCGCCAACCAAAGAGCAGAGCAAAGATTGCGTTATCGTTGGCCCGTTCGGTTCGCCGGGGACGTCAAGGAAAAACCTTCCCCGGGCCAGGTCTTTGATGTCTCCAGCAAAGGTTTGGCCATTCTTTGCCACGCCGACAAAAACTGTCCCCATCCGGACCAAATGATAACAGTTGACTTTAGTGTCCCGCACTTTGACTCAGCCGATTCCTTCGATACGGTAATGTTCAATCGCATAGGCCGTGTCTGTCGGATCGATAACCTCAGCAACAAGGTAAATCGTATTGCGCTCCAGTTCGCCGAGCCACTGTTTTTCAAACCCGGCGAACAGGACATCAGCGAATCCGATGCCCGGCAAAGGCTCCAAACCAAAGCCCGCTCGATTACCAAAGCTGAAGAAAAGGCCAAGTTTTACAGTAAGGCCCTGGCTAAAGCCGAGCAAAAAACAATCTCCTATGCACAGGCCAAATCCGAAGCTGAAGAAAAACTAAAGGCCGAGATTAAAGCAAGATGCAAAACCGAAGCCAATTCAATAGCCCAGGCTGAACAAAGCGCCGAAGCCGAAGCCAGAGCTAAATCCGAAGCCGAATTGAGAGCAAAAGCAGAAAAGAAAGCCGAAGTCCAGGCCCGGAAAATAGCAAACCTCAAAGCCCAAATGCAGCAGAAGATTAAATCTTATACCGAGCAGATTGAAAATATCAAAGCCGAGCTTGAACAAAAGGCAAAAGCCGAAGCCAAAGCGAAAGCCCAGGCCATGCTAAGAGCAAAGGCCCAAAAGAAAGCCAAAAACGAAGCCCAAAAAAGAGCAAACCTCGAAGCCCAAATGCAGCAGAAGATTAAATCTTATACCGAGCAAATAGAGCAAATCAAAACCGAAGCCGCCGAGGCAATAGCCAAAGCAAAGGCCCAAGCGGCAGATAAGGTAGCCAAAG
>JBDRTM010000062.1:0-10136 GCA_043824065.1 Planctomycetota bacterium
GCTTGCAGAAGCTCCAGCAGCTCGCTCAAGGGCTGCAGGATTCCTTATGAACAACGGCACCCGGCGATAAGAGCCTATCCGAACAAACCTTCATCCTTTGTCATTCTGAGGCGAAAAAAAGCTTGCCCTGAGCGAAGCCGAAGGGCCGAAGAATCTGGCCAACGAAGAGGAGATTCTTCACTTCGCTACGCTCCGTTCAGACCTGTCCTTGAGCAAAGCGAAGGAATGACAGGCGAGCCCCGCCCCTGCGGCAGGGGCTGGGTGAGAGCGAATAGTTATTTGGATAGGCTCTAAATCTGTTGATACTGCATCCACCGCTTTGGAGTTGACAAAAGATGCAACTGTTCGTAAAAAAATTAGATGGATATTAAAGAGCGCAAAAATATATTAGTTACCTGTGGGCCGGGGCTTAAAGAATATCTGCAGGCCGAACTCGAAGGATTAGGCTTTGAGATAGTCAGAAGTCACGTCGGAAGTGTTGTCACACGCGGATCGTTTATCGATTGTATGAAACTGAATTTCTGTCTGCGGACCGCTTATAACGTCCTTTATCTTCTAAAAGAGTTTCGTTGCGGCAGCAGCGAATCACTCTACAAACAAATCAACAAACTGCCGTGGGAAAATATCATAGACCCTGAAGAATATCTATGCGTACTCTCGCGCGTCGATACCTGGTCGATTAACAACAGTATGTATCCGAGCCTCAAGGTCAAAGACGCAATCGTCGACCGCATATACAAAAAGACCGGCTCCAGGCCTGATAGCGGCCCGGACAGAAACAAGGTCGTCGTCAATCTTTTCTGGAAGGACCACGGGGCATGGATATATCTTAATACTTCCGGCGTAAAACTTTCTGACCGTAACTATCGTAAGATGCCGCACAAAGCACCGCTTCGCGAATCGTTGGCGGCCGGGATTATCATGGCGACAGGCTATGACGGTTCACAAGATATCGTGCTGCCGATGTGCGGTAGTGGTACGCTTGCTATCGAATCTGTTCTTTTAGCGATGAACAAGCCGGCCGGCAGCCTGCGCAGCAATTTTGGTTTTAAACATGTGAAAGTTTTTGATGAGCAGATATGGCAGGAAATACGAAATAGTGTTCGCAAGAATATATGCAGGGACGGGCTGCGAAAACGTGTTATCGCCACGGATATAGATGAACAAGCTATCGAAGCGGCCAGGCAGAACGCGCGAACGGCGGGAGTCGAACATTTGATAGAATTTGATGTGTGTGACTTCGCCGATACCGAAGTGCCGGAAGGTAACGGGATTGTGGTGATTAATCCGGAATACGGGCTGCGGCTGGGCGAAATTGAATCACTCGAAAAAGACTATAAACGCATCGGTGACTTTTTCAAACAGAAATGCGCTGGCTACACGGGGTATTTATTAACAGGCAACAAACAATTAGCTGCAAAAATTGGACTAAAAGCCTCTCGCCGCATGGTATTCTACAACGGCAAAATAGAATGCCGCCTGCTAAAGTACGAACTATATAAAGGAATAAAGCAGCCGTAACATCAGGCAGGAACCCGCCTCCGGCAGGCTGAGCGATATCTAAGCTAACTCGGTTTTGGCAGGTCGGCTCCCAATTGGCCGCAGGCTGCCTTTATATCTTGGCCCTTTTTGAGACGAACCGTCGTCTCAATCCCGGCATCGTCAAGTATCAGAGCAAATCGGTCTATAGTCCGTCTGTCGCTGCCGGCAAAAGGGCAGTGCCGATGCGGGTTGTACTCGATAAGATTTACGTTGCACTTGATATGACGTACTAATTTAACAAAAGATTGAGCGCAAATTTCAGAATCATTTAAGCCTTTTATCATCACATATTCAAAAGTAACGCGCATTTTCGTTTTTAGCTGATAATATTTCACCGCTGTCATTAAAGCTGCGATAGGATATTTTTTATTAATCGGCATAATCTTCGACCGCAACTCATCGGTCGGTGCGTTCAGGGATATGGCTAATCTCGGGCGGATGTCATCTTCAGCCAGCTTTCGTAAGGCCTTGGCTTGGCCGCAGGTACTGAGGGCTAAATGTCGAATCCCGATATTTTTGCCATCAGGATGGTTCAGTATCCGCACGGACTTTAATACAGCATCGTAATTCAGCAACGGCTCACCCATTCCCATATAGACCACATTGCTTATCTTTCCCTTGTCCTTTTGAATGACATTTACCTGGTCAACAATCTCACCGGCTGTGAGGTTTCTGCGGAATTTTATCTTAGCCGTTGCGCAAAACGTGCAGTTCATCGCACAGCCGACCTGTGTCGAAACGCAAAGCGTCCTGCGTTTGCCCTCGGTTAGCAGTACCGTTTCGATTCGATTGCCGTCGTCGGCCTCGAAGAGATATTTCACGGTGCCGTCCGGGTCAGTTAATCTCTGCACAGTATTCAGATTAGAGATATGGTAGCCTCGCTCGGTAAGCTCAGCTCGAAAATCCTTGCTTAAAGTGCTTATATTTGAGATTCCCTCAGCGTTTTTGGTGTGAATAAACGTGAAAATGTATTTTGCGAGATACTTTTTCTGACCGAGATTCTCGGCGATGCTCTCAAGTTCGCCGAGTGTCTTATTTTTTAAATTTTTACTCATAATTGTATATTAACGTCTCTGTTGTAATACGGAAAACCAAAACTTAGCCAAATTTATCAATCAGATCATTAGTTTGCATGCAGCTTCTATTTTTTCAAAGACTCCCGGCGGGAATCCACAATCCTTCGGCTGCGATTCGGCAATTTTGCACTTTACCTTTGGCCTTGGGCGGCTTATAATGTCGCGTCATGAAGGATTCGTTAGCTAAACTAACAATGCGGAAAAGAGGTGAGAATGGACGAGTCTGTCATAGGCGGATAAATCCGCCACACGGATGGCGGATGAATATTGAAGAAGCAACGGGAAGAATAACTTGGCGCCTTGGCGGGAGAAAAAAAATGGACTCCCCCTCCTGTCTTTACCTTTTCTCTATTACTAACGTTTTTTGCGTTCGTTACGCCGTCTATCCGTTTCTCTTAACAGCCTTTTGCGGATTCTAATTGAATTAGGACAAACCTCAACAAACTCATTTTCCTGAATGTACTCCATCGCTGCTTCAAGACTCATCTTTCTTGCAGGCCTGACCCTGGCTGCCTCGTCTTTGCTCGAAGCTCGAATGTTGGTAAGCTGCTTGCTTTTTACAACGTTTACAGGTATGTCTTTCTCCTTGCAGTGTTCCCCGACTACTTGTCCTTCATATACTTTTTCTACGGGCTCAACAAAGAAAATGCCGCGGTCGTATAAGGCATCAAGTGCATAAGCGGTAACTTGTCCCGTAGTGGTCGCAATCATAACTCCCGCCTTCCGCTGAGGTATCGCTCCCCGCATCAGCTCATATCTTTCAAACGTATGATGCATAATCGCTCTGCCGCCGGTCGCATTCATCATCCTGGCATTTAGGCCGAACAAACCCCGCGAAGGTATCAAAAATTCCATGTGAATAAAATCACTCGCTCCGCTTTTGGAATCTATTTTAATTATTTCACTTCTACGGTCGCCAAGAAGACTCATCACGGAATTCTGGCAATCCAACGGGCAATCCACCGCAAGTAATTCTATTGGTTCGTGACGCCTCTCATCGACTATTCTCAAAATCACATTCGGCTTGCCCACACAAACCTCATAACCTTCGCGCCGCATATTCTCTAACAATATCCCAAGATGCATCAAACCTCTGCCCGAAACATTGAATTCTTCAGGACTCTGACCCTCTTCCACCCTTAACGCAACATTCTGCTGAAGCTCCTTTTCAAGCCTTTCTCCAATTTGTCTGCCTGTTACATATTTGCCGTCTCTGCCTGCGAAAGGCCCATTGTTAACTTTGAATGTCATTGTCATTATCGGCTCATCGACAGAGATGACCGCAAGCCTCGAAGGTTTATCCGCACAGGCAATCGTGTCACCTATCTCAACAGGATCAAGTCCCGATATAGCACAGATATCACCGGCCTGAACGCTTGAAACCTGCTTTCTGCCAAGGCCGTGAAACTGATGAATATGCATAACTTTCTGCTGGGTATGCAAACCGTCGGCGTCAATTACTGTAACTAACTGACCTTCGGTTATTGTTCCCGCGAAAACCTTGCCAATTGCTATTCGTCCAACATAATCCGAATACTCCTGGTTTGTCACCAGCATTTGCAACGGAGCCTCTTGGTCAACTGTTGGCGAGGGAATATTGTTTATTATCGCATCGAATATTACCTGGATATTATTGGGTTTATTAGCCATATCTGTTGTTGCCCAACCATCTTTGGCTGATGCGTAAACAATTGGAAAATCGAGGGCCTCATCATCTGCGCCCAGTGATACGAGAAGATCGAATACTTCATTTACGACATCGTCCGGCCTGCTGTTTTCGCGGTCTACTTTGTTTATGACTACTACTGGTTTTAGTTTGTGTTCGAGGGCTTTGGTCAATACAAATCTTGTTTGCGGCATTGGGCCTTCAAATGCATCTACTAAGACTAATACACCATCCGCCATTTTTAAAACTCGTTCGACCTCGCCGCCAAAATCGGCATGGCCTGGAGTGTCGATCAGATTGATCTTATATTCATCGCCTTTTGAGTCGGTATAGTTGATCGAGCAGTTTTTACTTAGGATTGTTATGCCGCGCTCTTTTTCGATAGGGTTTGAATCCATTATTAAATTGTGCTGCCCGCCGGCTAATTTATCGAGCTCTTCGGTCCTGAACATGCCGGACTGGTAGAGAAGCTGGTCTACCAGCGTTGTTTTGCCATGATCGACATGGGCGATTATTGCTACATTACGAATATAATCTGAATACATAACAAACTTTCAATTAGGGAATATTAAGATAAAAAAACAAACAACTATTCATGATTTGCTTGATCATCCCCATGTAAATCAATCATTTTACCCTTATTTTCAGCCCCGTCAATACAAAACCATATAATACTCCCCAAAAACTGGATGTACCTATGCAACCGTGGTCGTAGGTTCGTCACTCAGACCCAAGGCCGATTCATACTGTTTTGAAACCCGCATTTCCTCGTAATCAGAAGCGAACTTCATACATACCATTCAATCTCATCGAATCCGGCATAGCTCAACACAAATCGGATAACGTCTGAGTTCACCGGCGTGGCGGACCAGCGGGAACACGGCTTCGCAGGACCGGAAACCATCGCCGTGAACGAAAAACGTCCGAAAAACCCGACAGCGAGCCACGTCCGCTGATACGATTTGTTAGGTGGCGGCTTTCGCGAATACGCTTTAACAAGGGTATGCTATTTCGTACTTCGGATACATTTTAGCTCAATCCTTAGGGGGCTTTTCCGGGACGCCCCGAACCTCTTTGACCAGATGGTGGACCTTCTCGATGATCCGTTCTTCGATGGAAGGCGCCCAGGGTCCGGGGAAGATGGTGTTATACATATTGGTCCTACCCTCGTAGCCGCCTTCGGCCAGGACTTTGGCGGTGGGGATGTAGCAGGAGCCTTCATTGCTATACCCGGCCACCCATACCGCCTGGCCGGTCAGTTCCTTTTTGATCCGGAGCCCATAGCCCACCACCACCTCACTGCCCATGGCCACCATGGTGAGTTCGTTTCCAAAACCGATCACCTGGATGGGATACGGATAGGTGGTCCGCAGCTGCCCGTTTTGCGTCAGTTCTTTAAGCAGCACCTCGGCCCGCCGCCTTAACCGCGGATTGCCTGAACGCTTTTGCCTTTCCAGGGTCTGGCGGCTGGGCGGGGGGGCAAAGGCCAAGGAGACATCCTCCAGGGCCAGTCCGAGCGTGCCGGAAAGCTGCCGGCCTTCTCCGGCCAATACGGTTTCCACAGCCTTACCCAGGGCCTGGCCGTGCCGCTTGGCCGCTGCCACAGGACCGTGAGGCTGGGGATTCTGGTCGCCGCTGCTGCCGTTTAAGAACATGGCCGTGAGTCCGGGGTGCTGCTCCTCCAGGTATGCCTGGGCAAAGCCCGCGTAGTCGCCGTTGAAAAGATAGGTCTGACCACCGACAGCGGTATTGTGGCAGGCATAGCCAAAGAGCACCGCGCGCCACTCGCCCTTCAATGGCTTGACGTCCAGCACGGGCACATCATGATCGACGGGGCCGTCGGGGTTTGGGGCGTTTTTAAACCCTTTCGGGGTCAAGAGACGCCGGTTCATGGCAAAACCTGCCTGGCCTTTGCCATAGACCAGTTCAGCAGGGGCCAAGTTTTCGATGGCCTGGCTCACCACCGACAACAGGTTTTCCTGCAATTTGGCTGTGTAATCCTGTATCGTTTTTTTAACGGCCGGTGACAATTCGCCAAAATGGATATAGAGCATTTCATCGCCAACCCAATACAGTGGACCACTGTGGGTGTGGGAGGCGTTCAAGAGCAGACCCTCGGGCGGGATCTGCAAGCGGCGATTGGCCAGCTCGACCAGGAGCGAGTCGCGCAAGGACCGCACAATGCCCACGAGATCGGTGGTCACGATGACCAGCCTGGTCCCCTGCGGATCTTGCAAAGCCAAGGCCTTGGCATGAAGGTCGTGAAGCTTGCCCGCGGCGGGTTTTTTGCGGGTTGAGTAACCGACCTGCCACAACTCTGTGTCGGGGGTGATGACCACGGAGGCAACACCCGCTTGCCACTCGGCGGCCTTGCAAGGGAAAAAAATCAAACCGAGGCTGACTGGCAACCATAGGCAACGGTGGAAAATGAAGTTAATGATAGTCAAGAATCCCCGTTTTACCAAGTTGGCGCTCGTTCATGGCAGACACCTCCTTTGTTTTGCTCCCAACCTAACAATGTATATATGGTTTCCGTATAAAACTCCTTACCTCTCCGAGTGTCAGTATAACACCCCTTTGCCCAAAGTCCATAAGCAATCCCTTGAAAACGACTTACTAATTCCGGGGACACCATACTTAATTCCAGCCGATCTCTGCGTCCCAAAGCTCCGCAGTAATGTAGGGTGGGCTTTAGCCCACCGATCAAAGCAAGTGACATTCTTTAAGGTGGGGCAAACCCTACCCTATGCCTCTATCATTAGCAAGCACAACTCATCGAAAAATGTACCGTACCCCTTCAATTCCCCTGTCGATCATCCCAGTACGCCTTGTTGACCCTAATGTCGTCCAGCCTCTCACCACTAATCCACGAGATGAAGCACGATGGCGACTTCCAGTCACTTCCGAAGTGGCGAGTGTGGATCAGAGTGCACTTCTTTCGCGTTCGCGTCAGGCCGACAACAAACTTGCAGATCTCGAGATCCTTGATTGCTGTCACATCATGAGGCAGTTCCCCATCGTGAAGACCTGCTATGAACACGTGTTGTGAGGAGAGACCTTTCGCGCCTTCAAACGATGTGACTCGTACTGCTGGCAGCGCGGTTTCGGAAGCGGAAGATTCACCACACCCTGGCACCTCTTCGTCCTCTTGCGGTTCGAATGCATCGACTTCAGTCAGGATGCTCTCTCGGTACTCGGCGGGAATCGTGTCCACGAGGCGCTGACCACCGGCCGCGCTAGCAACGATGGTGGTCCGAAGAAAGGACGGTTGATCAGCGCCAAGCAGAATCCGCCACCCCAGGTTGGATTCCCTATCCTCTTTGAGAATCGACAGACCCATCTCTCTATCAATGACCCTCCCAGGCTCTGTTCTGATGTCGATCGGGAACCCCTCGGTTTCCAAGTATGCGATGATTTGATCGCGGTAGGGCCTTGGGACGATAACCAGGGCGACAGGATAGCCACCTTCGACGGCCACCTTCACCTCATCCTCAGGAATCGCCCTAATCTCCTGTGCGATGAACCGTCCCATGTAGTTTACCTTCTTGCTCTGCACCGAGGTCTCGACATTCGCAATCTTGGGATATTTGACGCTGTCTGCTCCCTTGACCAGAGGGAAGTGCTTGTAGGGCTTCTCGATTCTCCCGTGAAGCCGGTGGAGTTCCTGCGCCTTCATGAGGATGTCGCTGACTGCGTCAACCACTACCTTCGGGCATCGCATGCAGAACGGGAGCTTGAAGACCTCATACTCTCCGGCCTTGCTAAGTAAGCGGATGTGATCCCAGCTGGCATCCCGCAGTTGACTGTAGAGCGCCTGGTCATCGTCGCCAGCGATCAGAATGGGACTGTACTCACTCAGAGCGTCGATGATTCCTGCCTCAAGGCGGTTGAAGTCCTGGTACTCGTCTATCAAGACCAAGTCATAGGTGCCCGGCCGAGCCTGCCCCGAGGCAAAACCCTCGTAGGCGCGATACACGGAGTCATCAAAGTCTACGGCATTGTAGTAGTTACCTCGATCGAGATAGAACCCGAGGTTGTTGTCCTTGGCGAGACTGCGCATCTCGCCAACGAAGCGCGGTGCTTCGCTTCCCTCGATCAGTTTCCAGTCCTCAGCAATGAGGGTCGCGAGTCCGGGATAGCAGCGGAAATCGCTAGAGAGTGAACCCCTGAGTTCGGCATCACGGTGGAGCGCACCTAGACAGAAGGAGTGCAGCGTGAAGACTTGCGCCAGGTCCCCGAGGTCGTTCGAGAGATCGTTCTTGAGGTTGTTGATGAAGGTCAGGACAATGCACTGCTCGGGATTCCCTGCGGCCATCTCAAGCATCTGCTTGAAGAGTGTTGTCTTGCCAGTGCCTGGGCCCGCGATCAATAGCTTCCTGCGACTTGACGACTCAAGGACAGCCTCAATGGCCGCCTTCAGTTCAACTTCTTCTGGAGTCAGCGGTTCGTCCTCTTGCACGGAACTCCTCCCCCTGTATTTAACGCTCGGGCTAACATAATATTATTTGGTTTTCCTGATAATACCAAACATGCTACTGCAAAAACAAATGTTGACAACAAAAATGTCGTAAAATACACTTTTGCCTAACTCAGGATAATTCCGGGGCCACCACACTTAATCCCAGCCGCTGTTGTACTCTCCTAAAATACAATCAAATTATTGCTCTTTCAAGTGAAAAGTGGCAAACAAATAGGTGGGTTTCCTTTCGCTTAATACAGTGATTTGACTTAGGAAACGGTTTACTGTACCGCCGTTAGTTTTAAGCAACTTAGTGCAGATAACCCAGTTAACGAAATCTCACCGAGTCTGGTTGCGTATATGTTGCATATTCAGGTTATGAAAGAAGTTTTCCCTCAGACACAACGCAGCTTTAGGGACCAAACAAATGTATTAACTCTCCAAGCCTTCTCATGAGTTCCCAGAGTTCTTTTGCTTGGTCAGGTGCCAGAGCCAATCCCATCGCTATTGTTACAGACACACCTATTAAAGTATGCGCCCAGTCCATACTTCTCTGTCGTTTTGCAGCTTCTGCTAAATAGTTCAGTTTGCTGCGAACAAACTGGTTCTGTTCATTCGTTAATTCAAACTGCTTTTCTATCTTATCAGCCAATGAAGACAGTTGCTCGCTAATTTTTTCCGCTTCATTAGCCGGTATAGGTTCGTTCAACAACTGTTCAGGCAAAGCTATTGAAACGGAAGTCTTATACTTCTCCATTTCGGCCCAGAGATCATGATCCTTGATTTCTCGTTTAAGATACCTTGCCCATCGCAATACGTGGTCAAACACTTCCTGATCAAAAGTCATACCTCTTACATATTTGACAGCCTGCGATTCACCAGGGGAAAACGTGCAGGAATAGTGCTCAAACTGGAAATAATATTCTCCTTCAAGATATTCCAGTCTGGGGACGAATACATCTTTGTACGGAGGAGGAACACTTGTATCAGGTGCCACATTGACCTTCCAAGAAAAGTTTGCAGGTTCCATACCTTCTTGTTGCAGAATCTTAAAGACCTTATTCTTTTGTGTCTTCAATAGTTTATATTGTTCAGGCATAATCTACACCTCAGTTATCAAAATAAACAAAACTGCCACTCCTGTCAAGCAAGGCAACGGTGTACTCAACCGTTTTAATCCTTGGCTCATCACTTAATTTTGGGCAATTCGACAAACTAATTGCATCTAAGTTGCGTTCTCTGGCCGGTAAACCTCATTTAAGCGACAATCCGTGTTAATCACTGTCCCAAGAAATTGATTATTTCTCTGCGTTCTCTGTGCTCTCTGTGGCAAATAGAAGAACGGCGTCTCACGGAGATTTTTTTCAAATCTACTTGAAATCAAACTCGAAAT
>JBDRTM010000063.1:0-7894 GCA_043824065.1 Planctomycetota bacterium
CGAAGCTGGTATCGGACTGGAAGCTCGACGTTGGATGCTCGAAGAAAAGCGACCCAGCAACGCTGGGTTCCAATTGAAACCCGCCGTTGGCGGGTCAAGCTTCTATGACAAGCATCGATACGAGCATCGACAACCTTAAACAAAAACTGCACTTTAGGAACTTCGAACTTTTGTTGGAGATAAATAATGGTGAACAAGAACCGTAAACTTGTAGATGTAGAAAAACCCAATCTGTATCGCCAGACGTTTCCATATACTGAATTTCCCAGGGTAATCTTCGATAAGCAGAAAGTTAAGTATGATATACCGGAGAAGATATGGATAACCGATACGACGTTCCGTGACGGTCAGCAGGCCCGGCCGCCCTATAAGCCGGAGCAAATCCTCAAGATTTATGACTTATTGCACGAGATAGACGGTGGGACAGGTTTGATTCGCCAATGTGAGTTCTTTTTGTATTCAAATCGCGATAGAGAAGCGGTAGAGCTGTGCAAAGAGCGAGGTTATAAGTTTCCTGAGATAACAGGCTGGATAAGGGCGGTAGCTGCCGACTTTAAATTAGTTTCACAAATGGGACTTAGCGAGACGGGCATTCTGACCTCGGCAAGCGACTATCATATATTCCTGAAGCTGCGAAAAACGCGGGCCCAGGCGATGACCGCGTATCTTGATATTGTCAAAGCGGCGTTAGATAGCGGCGTTACGCCGCGCTGCCACTTTGAGGACGTAACCCGAGCAGATTATAAAGGTTTTGTTCTGCCTTTTGCCGCTGCATTGATGAAGCTTTCCAAGGAATATAACAAGCCGGTGAAGATACGTCTTTGTGATACGCTTGGTTTTGGTCTGCCGTGGGCGGGTGTTTCTCTACCGCGGAGCATTCCCAAGCTGGTCCACGGGCTTCGGCAAATCGGGGTTCCATCCGAACGTCTCGAATGGCACGGTCATAACGATTTACACAAGGTTCAGGTGAACGCTGCAACGGCGTGGCTTTACGGGTGCTGCGCAGCCAACGCTGCGATATTCGGCTGCGGTGAGCGAACGGGAAATCCGCCGCTCGAAGCATTGGTTGTTGAACACGCCCAGTTGAAGGGGATGACCCAGGGCGTCAATTATGCGGCAATGACTGAATTAGCCCAGTACGCCAGGAAGGAGTTAGGTCATGAGATTCCGTCGAATTATCCATTAGTTGGAAGGGACTTCAATATTACACGGGCGGGTATTCACGCAGACGGTCTGTTAAAAAATGAGGAAATATACAACTGCTTCGATACCCAAAAGTTACTCAACCGCCCTGTGGGTGTGGCGATTACCGATAAGGCCGGTGCGGCGGGTATCAAGCACTGGGTAGAGGCCAAGTACGAGATTCAAATCCCAAAGCATGACCCTCGCATAACCAAGATCAAAGACAAAATCGATGCCGAATATGCGGCTTACAGGGTATCGGTGATTTCAGACGAGGAAATGTTTGAGTGGATGCGGGAAGCTTTTACTGGTGATTTGCCACCTTTAAGATAAAATTTAGAATTGAGAATGAAGAATTGAGAAAAAAGAATTCTAAATCCGAAATTCGGGTATCTAAATCCGAAACAAATCCAAAATTCAAATGCTCAAATTTTCAAAACAGACAGCTTTGCTGTCATTCTGAGTGGAACGCAGTGGAGCGAAGAATCTCTTTATCACTCGGGAGATGAGAACTTTCGGCTTCGCCTCAGGATGAGACATAAGTGTCATTTTGGTCATTTGAATTTGTTTCGAATTTCGGATTTCGTGCTTCGTGCTTTTCTTACATTCTCTATTCTAAATTATTAGGAACAAGATGCAGGATAGCAAACACCAGATAAGAGCAGTCCTATTCGACCTCGGTGATACCCTGCTGGACTTCGGTAAGTTTAAGGCTGGCCGGCTCTTTCGGCAAGGGGCGAGAGCATCGTATGATTTTCTCAAAAGCTGCGGCCAGCCGGTCGGCAATTTCCAATACTACTTTTGGAGAAACTTTATAGCGCTGCGCATACGGCACCTGCTTTCCAATATAATGAAAAATGATTTTAATTCCCTGGCGTTGCTAAGGGGGAAAGGTACAAAAAAAGGTGTCCATCTCGATAAGCAACAATGGCAGCATTTAGCATGGCTTTGGTATGAGCCTCTAAGTAAAGTGGCCACCGCCGAGCCGAAAATAAAAGAGACTTTAACCGCACTCAAAAATTCAGGACTTAAGCTCGGCATAGTTTCCAATACTTTTGTGAACGGCTCTTCCTTAGAGAAACACCTCGAGCAGGAAGGCATATTAGATTTCTTTACGGTCAGGGTCTATTCGTACGAATTTGATTTTCGTAAACCGGACACTCGAATCTTCAAGATTGCCGCCGAGAGGATTGGCGAGACGGTGGAGAACATATTGTTCGTAGGTGACCGGATTGATAAGGACATTAGACCTGCGATAAGAAGCGGTATGCAGGCAGTGCTGAAAAACGCTTATACCAATAACGGCAAGAAAATCCCCAAGGGGACCTGGCGAATAAACCAGCTTTCCGAACTGCCGGCCCTGATAGAAAAAATCAATGCAAAGATAGCGAACAATAAACGGTCATTCTGAGTGAATCGCCTCATTTTGTCATTCTGAACGAAGCGCAGCGAAGTGAAGAATCTCTTTTTTGCAAGCCAGATTTTTCGGCTTCGCCTCAAAATGACAAAAGAAGGTAATAGCTAAATGAAAAATCTATAGCGGAAAAAAGGTCTTACTGCAATAATTGAGAAGTTATGCAAGCCCGGAATCAATATCACGTTTACATCATGACCAATAAATCCGGAACGCTTTATACGGGCATAACCAGCGACATAAAAAAGAGAGTTTTTGAGCATAAGAATAAACTCATTCCGGGCTTTACGAAAAAGTATAATATCACTCGCTTGCTCTATTTTGAAACTTTCGGCGATGTGTATTCCGCTATCGCCAGAGAGAAAACCGTCAAAGGCTGGTTGCGCAAAAAGAAAATTGAATTGACACGGAAAACCAATCCCGATTGGAAAGACTTAGCTGAGGATTGGTACGATTGAGATTCTTCACTCCGCTCAGAATGACAAGGGGTAGCTATAGTCAGTTTGTCATCCTGAGCGTAAGCGAAGGATCTGGCATTAGAAAAGGATTAGAGATTCTTCGCTCCACTGCGTTCCGCTCAGAATGACAGGTGGTAGTTATGTCTCTTTGTCATCCTGAGCGTAAGCGAAGGATCTGGCCTACAAGAAGAATAACGCCTCACCAGCAACCACAGTGAATATGTATGGTAATATTAGCTTTGAGAATACGCTGAACGGAGTTAAGGAGTTGTATGAGGACTGATAAAAACGCGCGAGCGGTATGCAGACACTGCTTAGTTCACAGGCCCGGCCTTTTTTCTCATATACCTATATTGTATGTTTGACTACGGCCTTTCAAATTCGACCAGTTATTACGATTATTCTTTAGCTCCGTGCTTGCGCAGCAGTTCAACAATGTTACTGCGCCCTCTTTGTTTAGCAAATTCCAAAGGAGTTAGACCCGCGACGTTTTTTGCATTCACATTAGCACCGTTAGCAATAAGCAGTTTGACCAAAGCTGTGTGGCCGCTCCTGGTGGCCGCAAGGTGCAAGGGTGTTATGCCCAATCTGTTCTTGGCATTGACATTTGCACCTTTGGCAATAAGCGATTGGACTTTGATAGTGTCACCGGCCCTTACAGCCTGGTGCAGGGGCGTATTTTCCATTCCCACAGAGATAGTTGCGCCGTGTTTGCGCAATAGTTTTGCAGTTTCGCTATGTCCATTTTCCTCAGCCATTCCTAAAGGAGTAACACCTGTATCGTTTTCTGCATTCACATTTCCGCCTTTAGCAATTAGCAGTTCTGCTACATCTTTGTAACCGCGGAAAGCTGCTAAATGCAGGGGTGTCATGCCGAACCTGGTTTTATCATCGACGTTTGCACCTTTGGCAATGAGCAGTTCTGCCACATCCTTGTGGCCGCGGCTCACCGCAGCATACAGTGGTGTCCAGCCAATTCTGTCTTTGGCATTGACGTTTGCACCTTTGGAAATAAGCAGTTCCGCCATATCCTTTTGGCCGCGGCCGCGGTACACTGCAAGATGTAGCGGTGTCATGCCCCTTCCTTGTTTTGCGTTAACGTCTGCACCATTGTCAATGAGAAGTTTGGCCAAAGCTGTTTGGCCACTTCTACAAGCTACATGCAGTGGTGTCAGGTCGAACTCGTCCTTTGTATTTATATTCGCTCCTTTAGCAATGAGGAACTCGGCTGTATTCATGTGGCCTTTGCTGGCTGCGGAGTGCAAAGCTGTTTTGCCTGAGCCATCCTTTGTATCGATGTCTGTGCCCTCTTTGATGAAGCTTTCAACTTTGGCCAGGTTTCCCATGGCCGCTGCCATATGGATAGTGGAAACAGGAGTCGCGCCTTTAGCGGTTAGTAACTCGACGATATCTTTACTGTCCTGCGCAGCCGCCCAGTAGTACGGCGTAAAGCCGTCATTATCCTCAGCGTTGACATCTGCTCCTTTATTAACCAAGACTTCCACGATATCCTTGTCATCCATCCAGATCGCTTGGATTAGCGGTGTATAGCCTTTATTATCCTCAGCGTTGACGTCTGCTCCTTTATTAACCAAGACTTCCACGATCTCCTTGTTATCCATCCAGATCGCTTGGATGAGCGGCGTATATCCGTAAACATCCTTTATGTTAACCTTGGCTCCCTTGTTAATGAGTAGTTCAACGGCATCCTTATCGTCTTCCCAGATAGCATAATAGAGCAAAGTATAATCCTTATCGTCCTTTGCATTGACATCGGCACCCTTGTCCATCAGATAATCCACAATATCCTGATGGTCGTGCGTAGCCGCATAGAATAGCGGCGTCATACTCACGTTGTTTTTTGCATCGACCTGGGCGCCTTTGCTGATAAGAAATTCCATGATGTCTTTTTTGCCTGAATTGGCTGCGATGTGCAAAGCCGTGCTGCCGGAATCTTCCTGTGAATTGATGTCTATCCCGTCTTGAAGGCACTTCTTTATTTTCTCTGTGTCTGCCATATATGCAGCAAGATGAAGAGCGGGGATTTTGGCTCCTTTTGCAACCAGAAGTTCAACAATTTCCTTGCGGCCGGCCGACGTACTCGTCATGGCTCGATACAAAGGCGTCGCGCCCCCTCTGCCCTTCGCATTGATATCAGCTCCTTTGCTCAGCAGCAGTTCGATGGTCTTAATGTCCCCGTTAGTGGCTGCATTGTGTAAAGGTGTTCGTTGACTTCTTTCTTGTGCATTGACATTTGCGCCGCGGTCTATGAGTAATTTGGCAACATTGGTATGACCTTTGCCGGCCGCAAGATGTAGAGCGGTTCTGCCACGATTATCCTTGATATCAACATTCGTTCCACTTGTAAGTAGTAATTTGATTTGCTCAATGTCGCCATCAACTGCTGCCTCAAAAAGTGATTTGTTCTTCTTTGCTTGTCGAACGCGCTCCATCATAAGCTTTGTTGACGGGATAATCGTACTCGCCGGATACTCATCGAGAAGTTTCTGAAATGCAGATAATGCAGCATCAAGCTGTCCCGCTCCGAAATAAGATTGCCCTATCCAGTATTGTGCATCCTGAGCGATTTTGCTGTTCGCTGACAGGCTCATTACTTTCTTGTATTCGGTAATGGCGGCATCGTAATCGGCGAGCTTGCGCAGCTCATTTGCCTTTTCGAAGTGTTGTTCAGCTTTTGTATCTGTCTCTGAAGCAATATCGGCCAAAATCAAAGACGATATTCCGGGGACGGTTGCCAAAATCAGGCATGCCGTTAATGAGATTAGTCTTTTGTTATTCATTTTCATTTCCTCTTACTTTCCGGCGCTGATTGATTGCGCCATATTCATTAATTGTGACATTTCGGTATTACCGATTAAAACATAAGAACGAACATCATCCCTCCATGCAAGAATAGTCCCTGCGGCTTGCCCCTTGTCGCGATATACGGCATATTCTCTGAAATCCTTTGGCTCAAGCCCGCGCTGCCCATCCAAAGGTTGCTCAAACAACGATACCGAATTGATACCATCAGTATACAGCAGTTGCAGGGCGTCACGGCCCTCAATCCTTCTGATCTGATCGAGTGAACAACCGGGATGAAGCCTCGAAAGTGCCACTAAATCAAAATCGGCGGTTTTTCGCGCTTCGGAGAGGGTCATTGTGTGACCATTGGAAATCACGGGAGCTTCGGGCGAGCTGATTTGGCGCTGAGATGAAGGTCCTCTGACAATTATACCGGGACGCATATATTCCGGCCCATCATCAAAAAATTCATAATACAGGATGTCATCTTGGCTCACACGCATTTGTGCCGGCTGTGGCCTGGCCGGACTCAGGGAAACATGTCGAGCGACGACATCCCGGTGCTCTCTTAAATACAGGTTGATGGTAGCTGAATCATCAGTCCGAGCAAGGGTGATATCCCCCCGCGCCTGCTCCAGTTCATCTTTCAGGTCGGTGACTTTTCTGGATAGAACAAAGCAGGCCACCCAGGAAGAAATGATAAGAAATGCCGCAGCTAAGCAACCAGCTTTGTTCCACAACATAATCCTCCATATATTCGGCTCAAATGTGGCCGAAGTTGTTTGTTTTGATTTTTCCTGTGATTCGAAAATATCAATCTCTTTTTCGTGATTTTGTTTCCATTTATTGAAATCGAACTGTGGTTTATCCCGGCCAATGGTCTTTGAGATAAGCTCGTCTAACTTTTTATTGTTTCTATCTGCATTCATAACCGGTTCTCCGGAAAACCATTACGCTTTAAATATTTTGCCATTTTTCGTTTTGCCCTTGAGAGTCTGCCGTTGATCGCCGCCTGCGATATTCCCAATACCGAGGCAATTTGTTCATAAGACAAGCCGTTGTAGTAGCGCAAGACCACCAGCTCTTTTGCAGAGACGGGCAACTGCTCGATGGCCCGTCGAATCACCGGGGCGTTTTCGTCGGTGTTGTTCCGGGCTGCTTGTGAGAAGTCTTTGGTACTGATTTGCCTGACTTTGGTTGCAACCATATCTTTAGCAACGTTCCTGCAAATCGCGGCCAGCCACGGGGCAAATCTCGTTTGCTTCTTCAGCTTTCTCAGGCTTACAAGAGCCCGGGCGAAACTCTCCTGGGCGGCATCCTCAGCTAATTGATGATCGCTAACGACCGAATATGCAATTGCCACCATAGGGCCGTAATACCGCCGGCACAATTTACCGAAGCTCTCGATATCACCGTTAAAAGCAGCTTCAACTAATTTTGTCTCTGTCTTGTCCGGCACGTTCTGAAGGTTAACCTCCAAATCTCATATTGCTGAATCAGCATTCATTATATTGTCTGATTATACGCTTAAAATAAGCGCAAAAAATATATGCTTTTTCTATATTACCTATTCTCAGACGATAACTGAATGAAAATTCGTATACGGTAGAATGGGCAAGACATTCGGCTGAGCTCAGTCGAAGCCCTCGCTTGCCCCGCCGTAAGGCGTCCCCAAGGGAATGCGGGGAATATTAAAGCTGTCCGCATAATCGAGCATCGAGCATCCAGTATCAAGAATCCAGCATCCAGTATCAAGAATCCAGCATCAAGAATCCAGCACCCAGCATCGAGCATCCAGCACCCAGCATCGAGCATCGAGAATCAAGAATCCAGCATCCAGCTTTGTAGCATGAAAAAGCTCGTAGTCATTTGACTATCCACCTGACACTTTGTTGCTGCTTAATATCTGTCGGTTAAACTGTTGGATTAAGAAGAGGATTCTGTAGATCAAAACACCCAAATACCCGTAGTCATATGACTATGGTTCGCTTCCCAACCTTTCACCGGCCGGAGCGTGAAAAAGCCCGTAGTCATT
>JBDRTM010000064.1:0-4238 GCA_043824065.1 Planctomycetota bacterium
TGAAATTTGAAATTTGAAATCCATCGATATCTCCGATATAACTTTTTCCATAGCTGCACGCCAAATGCTCTATCCAGCTTAGTATATTTATCGTTATTATCGGCTCGGTAACTGGCCATACAATCCCTGGTTCTGACACTCCAAAAACCCTGTTTTGCGATAGAAAGAACCACAAGACACACTCCAAGCTCGCCCGCCGGCGGCCAGGGTTTATGTTAGGCTTGATTCCTACCTGTTTTATGCCTTATATGCGACAATAGCTGATGACAAAGCCGTGGGTATTCGTTCCCTTGCTTCGACTTTGGAAAAACCTGGCACTCTGATTTAATGAAGCGTAAAGTGACTGCCCTGGTGATTTGGGGATTCACTCCTACTCGCTTCGTACCAATCGCTAAAAAAGCTTGACTGAAAGCGTTGGATTTGATAGAATAAAGCAAGATTATTTTGGGGATACAGAGCAGCGAGACCCTTGCCGGATTAAATATCACTCTTCCTACTCGTTAAACCGCTGGATGGCCGTTGAAGGTAGGCTCAGCAATGGGAGAAAATATCCAGTTGTCTTGGATACAGGAGCGTCAATCGCTCTGTTCGTGAACGATATCCACATTATGGAAAACAAGCTGGCTATTTATCCACTTAAAAGTCATAACGTAGATTCTGTCGGATGGGGGATGTGCTATCTTCCGGAACTGCACTTAGGGCAAGTAACATTGGCCAACTGGCCTTGTTTTTATCGAGAGCAGCATACGGAAGTTCAGCTACTTGGACTGCCGCTTGCCAAGGGCAAGGCCATAATAGCAGGACTGGCGGCTCTGCGGAGATTCAAATATATCGCGTTTGACAGTGTAAGGAAAGAAGTAGAGTTCTCACTCAAAGAAGTCTTTAAGCCCGAGCAGTCGGATTTGTGGACGCAATATCCCTTTGAGATCGAGGAAGATTTAGGCGGCAACGTTTTTCTTTTCGTTAAGATTCCCATTGCCGGGGAGGAAATTGAATTACAGCTTGATACCGGCAGCGGAAGAGGGCTGGCGATTACCGAGGAGCTGTGGGAAAGAATGAGTAAAAAAATCCGGCACGTCAAGCTTAAAAAAGGCAGAGACTTATATCCATATATCGGGTGGCTGGTCTGCAAACAGGGTGTTGTTCCAAAACTTGAAGTCGGGAACAGAATAGTCAAGAATGCCAAGATGTCGGTTTTCCCAAACGATAGTCCGATTGTGGACCAGTGCTCCGGCTTGCTGGGGATGCAGTATTTTCAAGACACAATAATGGTTCTTGATTTTGAGCGGAACCTGATGTGGGTGAAGAATCCACCAAGCCGGTAGCCTTCTGCCACGATTCTTCAATCTCGATACGTGCCTCAACCAAGAAATGTGCTAAGCTCTCCCTGCACAATCGGCACATTCAATTTCAAGATCCCCTTCATCACCCTCCAGCTTTTTGACAAGGCCAAGCCCCTCTCTACTTAAAATATTGAGATATTTGTAACTATGGCGTACTGAGACTGCATTTTCAAATTTCTTACCATGTTGGAGTACGGTCCACTTGCTCAGTCTCTTGCAAGGCGCCAGCTAAACCAGCTGTTCCAAATCCTATACCGGTGCCCCAAGCAGCAGTCGGCCAGTTCCAGCCAAACCAGTCCCAGCCGCCTCCACCGCCGCCACCTGCTGTCGCCAGTAGGGCGCTGCTTGTGCTTGCGGTTATTGATTCGCTGAAACTCTGCAGCTTAACGGTACTGACTACAGGTATGAAGACTGTAGCGACAGGATTTAAGGCGCCTTCGCATGAAGTTGCCGCACATATGTTTGCCACTTGCGCAGCCCTGACACCCTCAACTCGAGCCCACTGAGGCAAAGGCGCACCTTTAACCACCTTAAGGCTGCTGGCCACACCTAACTTACTCACGAGCTTTTCAAAGTCTTTGTTTTTGCTCAGCTCATTGAAGTCTGCTAACCGTCCCGCAGCATCGGTTTTGCGCGTCGTCACCACATGTTGCAGCTTCTCGTTGATGCCATTGACATTTGTTGCCGCCTTAAAAACGGACACACTGAGGTAAATATCCTCAAATTCCGAGTCGAAGACATAAACGCAGTTAACTCTGCACTGAATAGATCCCACAGCACCCTTCCCTTCGGCGGCCTTAACAAAGAAAGGCTCTGATAACGCCCTGACTGCTACCAGCTCGCCAAAGGCTTCTGTTTCCAGTGGTATCGCGGTCAGAGTGAATCTCAGCTCGCGGGGAAGCGAGTTACCAAGGGACGACACATCGAAAGATTGTTTCCATGTTTTTCCAACATTCTTCTTTGTTACTTTCTCGAGAGATGCGACACATTGATTGCTTACATTTTCCAAAAACGCCAAGTCTTTGTCGGTCCCTGATAGATGCTGAGTCTTTCCATCAACAACAAAGCAAAGTTCCTTGAAAGAGGATGGTTGACCGGAATTCAGATCCTCCCCAACTACGTCGAGATTATTTGCAGAAACAACGTACCGCACTTTATCATCCAATAAGGACTGCTTCCGCACTGTAAATAGCTTTTCGACCCTGCTCCTAAACTGATTTTTACCACCATACTCTAAAGTAGAAAGCATCTTGTAGTGCTGTACGCTTTCCTTTTCCCTCGCTAAGCCGGTAGTACCTGATGGTAGTAACAACATTACACTCAGCGCCATCATCAAACAAAAATATCGCCTGTTCGAAAAACCTTTTGTCTCATTTGAAAAAAACATATTTTTACCCTTTCAAATCTTTTGTTTCTTCTGTTTCTTCGCAACAAACCAACATTCATTTAATTAAAGCATATTTTTACCCTTTCAAATCATTTGTTTCGACTGTTTTTTCACAATAAACCAACACTCTCAGTTAAATTTTATCGGTTAAATCGTTTGCCTACTTATCCAGGCAATTCCTGGTTATGAGGCTCGAAAAGCCCAGTTACAAGTGTCCTATGTTCTTAAGTCCCCGAAACCGAGTCGTCCGCTTTCGGCGGTTGTTTTGTGTAGTCTCCAATCTCGACATCCGTGATTTTAGGGCTCAGAAAAAACTCGTTTGCCATAACGGCGCGCAGAGCCGGGATCAAGTCGTCGAAAATTGAAGTTTTGAGCACATAGCCCGAAACACCCGCTTTGAGCCCGGCCTCCACGAAATGCTTGTCGGAACGCGTGGACAAAATGATAATTCGTGCAGAAGCATTATTGCTAAGAATATTTTTAGCTGCTTCAATCCCGCTCAATTTAGGCATGCTAATATCCATAAGTACCACGTCCGGTGACAAATCCTTGGCAAGCTCTACTGCTGTTTCTCCATCCTTCGCTTCGCCGACAACTTCAATATCAGGCTGCCTGCCAACAAAAGATTTTATATTTTCCCGCATAACATCATAATCATCGGCAATCAAAAGCCTTATACTCATATTACCAGCCTCCCTCGTCAAATTCCTTGATTAAATGCCACAACGATTACAGCACAAGTCCGAACCCAAAAGGTAAATTCCGCTTCGCATACGACTTAACAAATGCATCAAATACATCAGTTAGATTGTCGGGTAGAACACACGCTTATTTAACCAGCCTTTTACTGGTTCTAAGGTTGGAAAAAACGGGTAGCAAGGACGCCTGGAGATTAGGCAGCTTATAATTCCAGTTAGCGAAAAGCCCGTATGTGTAATAACTGAATGGGTGCGTCACACAATTCTTAGAAAAGAACGTGTGGGCTCAACTGTAGTGAATTGTCCCATCCCGCCGGCTGGAAAATGGTTGCTTCAAAGGAATGAACAAATTATTCGGTGACCAAATTACGTAGATAAAGTATTAGAGACTACGCTAATCACAGAGTATTCAAGTCACGCATAAACAATGCTGGTCAGCCCTTCACTTATTGCATACTTGACAAGCTCAGCCACGCTGTCTATACTTAGTTTCTTCATTAATTGGCTACGGTGCCATTCAATAGTCTTGGGGCTAACGTACAATTCTCTCGCTATTACTTTCGTCGATTTACCCTCTGCGATTAATTGGAGCACTTCGCGCTCCCTGTCCGTTAATACCGAGTAGGCGGACTGTCCTTGCTCCGCTGCACCATGTAAGTATTCTTCAATAACTATCCTGCTTATGTGGGAGCTGAGGTAAGTGCGGTTTGCAACAACATTTTGTATAGCAGAAACGAGCTCCTGGAAGGCACAGCGCTTTGGCAGGTAGCCCAATGCGCCTGCTTTAAGCATTTCACACACAGAACGCCG
>JBDRTM010000065.1:0-5482 GCA_043824065.1 Planctomycetota bacterium
CCCAAAATGAGCGCAAACTTATATGTTATAGAGGATTATGAAAATGAAACCGCCTTCCGGCCCAAAAAAACAAACCCAATTCAAACCCAATTTCTTCAAAGGCCAAAATGAGCTTAAAATCGCTTGCCGGAAAATCTGGCCTCACCCTTTTGCGTTCTCTAACCTGTTTCTTATACTTTACATAGTCAGATTATGGCTAAAAGAACTATGAGAGTAAGTTGGCCTGATTATCAAGGTCTTTATCGTTTTGGAACATTTATGATTATGGGTTTGGGAGGTTGAACAATGCGTTATTTCGAACAAATTAAAAAGTGGATTGGTGAGATTACGGAAATTTCTTTGCTGTTAATTGCCCTTGGAATTGTAGGGGAGATCCTGTTTGGTAGTGCACTTCCTGTATTTGGTGGGATCGTCACTAATCTTACCGGGTTGCTTAACACCCTGGGCGAGAATGGGCTCGTTGGTTTAGTCGCCTTGGCTATCATTCTCTTTCTGTTTCACAAGAGGTATGCGGAAACCTGAAACCTAATAAAAGTCCGCGTGTCTTGAAGAGGAAAGGATGGTGATAAAATGAACAGCCGTCCGATTCGGTTCACAAGTCAGTGGGCTCTTGTTGGTGTTATCTCATTCTATGCTGTTGCAACAGCCATGATCGCGTGGCATAGGGAGAGAATTGTGACACCAACATCGGCTGGTGGTAGCGAATGTACTACCATGCCTGAGATGCCGAATCTGCCGGAACCTTCCCGCTGCGACGCATCGCGGCGAGTGGCCGGGGACTACTGGTATAACAGTGCTACCGGCATCGGCCTAATACCTTCGGATGAGGACGGACCTAACTTAGAATTGTTTGGCGATATCTTTGGCACTGAGCAGTTTTCCGACCTGTCGCGACGTGTCAGCGACACGGCGGGCGGCAGTGATACTAATGAAACACCTCCGGGCCTGAACATCGAAAAAACGAGTTATATCGATACTGTGATAACGAGTACAACAGCTATACAAGCACTAACCAAGATACGAACTAAAGCTAAATGTGTAGAAACAATATTGAAGAAAGCAGTTATTGAGCCCTATCACATCAACGGCCAAATTGAAGGGCTTCGAATAACCGGCTTGGACAAAATATTATTAGCAAGAGACCTTCTCCTTAAGAGCGGCGACATAATTCGCGCAGTGAACGGACACCCATTAAACAGCAAGCAACGAGCTTACGAAATTTTCAAGAAAGCAAGGAAGCTGCCAATTATGAAAATCGAGCTATTGAGAGATGGCAAAACCGAAACACTCCTATATTACCTTAGGTAGATTATTCTCCGTAATCCACAGGACGCCTTGCGGCGGGAGTCCCTGGAACAATTTTTCGCCGCCTTTTCTCCTACCAAGGGATACATGCTCCCGCCGTGTCGCGGACACGTCGCGACAGGAAAGCTGGATTGTGTGGCCAAACCACCCTTGCCCTAAGTTCGCCGGCATGTCACAATTTTCTGCATTTTGCCACTTCTGCTGACTGGAAACAATGGGAAATATCAGTTAAAATAATTGACTGCCATTGACTCTACGATTGGATATTGAAAGTATGGGAAAGAAAACAGAACAACCAGCAAGCGAATTGAATTCGGAACAGAGAAATCAGTTAAAGGCAACTCTTCTGACAAGACTTAACTCTGCATTCTGAATGAAAGCGTGTCCCGGAAAAACAAAAATCATACCCGCTGCGACACGCATCGCGGCGAGAACCTTAAGGAGGCTTCTATGAAAGTGACAAAGCTTTGGAGCTCAAAGCAAAAACCTACAGTTTCCTTTGAATTATTCCCTCCAAAATCCCCAAAAGGCGCTGAGAAACTTGATAATACAATCGATGCACTGGCTGGGCTGAAACCGGATTTTGTCTCTGTTACCTTCGGGGCTGGTGGGTCCACGCGGGAAGGTTCACATCAGCTCGTCGAAAAACTTAAGAACGAAAAGATGCTGGAAGTAGTGGCCTATTTTGCCGGCTACGGACTGGGACCGGAGGACATCAGTGCTGTTCTGGACGACTGCCAGGCGTTAGGGGTGGAGAATGTTCTGGTCGTACGTGGAGATCTGCCGCGTGAGCAGGAGAATTTTGAACCTCACCCACAGAGCCTTCCCCATGCATCTGACCTTATTGCATTTATTCGGCCGCGATACAGCTTTTGTTTGGGAGCAGCAGGCTACCCGGAAGGGCATATTGATTGCCAGAGCAAGGACAAGGACATCGAGTATCTTAAGCTTAAAGTCCAAAATGGGGCCGAGTACATCATCAGTAACTATTTCTACGATAATAAATACTTCTTCGATTTTATGGAACGCTGCAGCGCAATCGGCATAGATGTCCCTATCGTGCCGGGCGTGATGCCCATATACAGCGTCAAGATGATGGAAATGTTGGCCGGCCTGTGTGGGGCGACGATTACTGACCAGGTGCGTCAAGGTATAGCCTCTTTGCCTGAAGATGACAAGCAAGCACTTGTTAATTTTGGAATCGAGTTTGCGGTAGGCCAGTGCAAGGAATTGCTCAAAGCCTCAGTGCCGGGATTGCATTTTTACACCATGGATCGAAGCGAATCTGTTGTTGGAATCGTCAATCGCCTGAAGGCCGATGAATTATTGTGATTCCTTTGGGGCACCCAAGACACCCGCCTCTCCATCACCATCACCCCAGCCAGGCCAAGCAGGAAAGGAGTGATGAGTCAACTTTAATGCCTGTGAAAACAAACAGGGCCTATACCGAATCGTTCAGTATAAGCCCTGAATTGCCTGCACTTGCGTAACCGCAGGTACAAGTGATCCAAATCCGTTTGACTATCGTCTTTCACCGCAAACGATCAATTGTCGCTTATGGTTTCCAGCGCTTCTGCTTACGGAGCCGGCCGATACAGACGAATATCATCGATGTAATTTGTACCTGAACCTCCGGCTACCGGATTCTTCTTGTTGCCAAAACCAAGGGCAATCGTATTGACATTGGCCAGATTCACACCCTGGTTTGCGAATATCTGCAGGTCGATATCCCATTGTGTCCAGGTAGTTATCTGCGCTGCATCAGGATTATCATTAGTAACGATCGCATTGCCGTTGAGAGCAACATATAAAGTCTCAGCAGCATTAGCCGAATCACCTCTGAACCAAATTGTCAATGTGCTAACACCATTCTCCGTCCAGTCACGCGGATAAGTCAGCGTCAAAGTCGCCTCAGAGTATCCAACGCTGTTGTCGTAGTAGAGCGGCAGCGACTGGTTGCCTCCGTGAACGATAGTTTGCTCTGCAAAAGGAGGAGTGTCAGAACCAACTAAAGAACCGTTTGTCGGGTCGTCATATCCGTCTATCCACACGTTAAATATCCTGTTGCTATCGGGGTCGGCGGGGTCAAGATCATTGTAGCTCTCGAAATCGTCCACGATAAGAAAGTTAGCTGTCGTAAAGCTCCATACATTGCCTGTCCAGGGACTGTCGGGATTGACGTTATTGGCCTCGTCAATACGCCAATAGTAGGTGGTATTCCACTCAAGTTGTCCGGGTTCATAGCTTTCAGAACCAAGGTCCCCTGCGCCTTTATACTCTGGCGAACCGGTATCGGCATTGCGTATGGCCTCTTTATCTGTGCCGAAATAGACCTGATGCGAAGCCGCATAGACTCCCGGTGTCCAGCTAAGAATCGGTGTCTGCTTTATATCCACAGCGCCATTAGCTGGGTCCGGGCTCCCGACGCCACCCTCAGTAGTAAAGCTCCAGACCTCGCCTTTATAGGTGCTGATGGAATCAAACTCATCGACACGCCAGTAGTAAGTCTTGGCCAATTTAAGTGCACCGGGAGTATAAGTCGCAGTTCCCTGAGGAAGACCGCCAGCGGCATTGTTCACATCGTCAAAACTATCGCCAAAATATAAGGTGTGTAATTTCGCACCATAACCTGCCGTCCATCTAAGCTCCACGTCCGGATCTACAGACTCGGCACCATCAGCAGGCTCGGAAAAGTATGCTGTCCTGGGAGGAATACTAAAGCTCCAGACCTCGCCCTTCCACGGGCTATTCGGTTCGGTGTCATTGACCTCATCAATCCGCCAATAATAAGTCGCTCCCGGGGCAAGACCATCCGGAATAGGAAATCCAGGGAAGCCAACAACCAAAAACGTTTCGGCTTGGTTGCCCTGGAACGTGCCCTCGGCACCGGCATTCACATCGTCGAAATTATCGCCGATGTAAACATCGTGCGAGACTGCAAAGTCTCCCGCCCGCCAGGTAAGGTTCGTCCATGTATCTGCAAGCAGGTCGCCATCGGCCGGATCGGGTCCGTAAGCAAATGGATATGTTGCACCGCCACCTTGCATAATAGCCTGAATCTGTCCTGCCGGAAGGGCTTCGTTGAAGATGCGGACGTCATCGAGGAATCCCTGGAAAGTCCTGCCCTCAGCGGCGTGGCTGGCACCGATAATGATCGGGGCATCGACATTTGGGCCAATCCCGGTCGGCTGGGGGCCCACATCATCGACGCCGTTCAGATAACCTGTAGCATGGGTCCCATCAAACACCAAGGCCAGGTGGGCCCATTCGTTATGGGGCACAAGGTTTAAAACAGCCTGCGGCGCAGCTTGATACGCAATATGGAGTCTGTCAACACGCGCCGAATCACTGTGGCCTCCCTTAACCTCGATCTGGAACATCGCGGTAGTTGCACCCCATCCATTTGACTTGGTGAGGAAGTGCTGTATACTCTGGGTCCCGTCCCAGAGACACCACAAGGTAAGAGTAAACGTGCCCGTTCCACCTGTCGGGTCGAAGACCCCACAGTAGGCTCCCGTGGTCTGGCTGAATCCCAGTGCCCCGCCAAAGCCTTCCGGGCCGAATCCCCATTCGGGTGTTCCCTGCACCGTGCCATGGTGGTCATTGCCGGAACTATCGTTGACAGTGATCCCGGAACCCTCATCAAGTCTCCACCAGCCCACGAGATCGGCGTTTGCTGTGTTTGTCAGAATTAGGCTTAGACAAAAAACAGAAGAAGCCACATAGATCAATTTCTTACACATAATAACTCCTCCTCTATCCAAAAACTAATGTGTTATGCAAAATTACATGAATTGCGCCTACTGGATGCTCTCGAATCCAAAGATGCCTAACTGTGCGGACACAAGCTCTACCCAGCTCCCTGCGGCAGCGGCCGGGTTTACTATTTTCTTTTATACCAAATCAGCCACTTTCCCGTCAAGGATAATCTTTCGAATTATGCAATCCGTCTCAACACCATCAAACAAAATCGGCAATTCATTCTTCGCTCCCGCTGCTTCGTTTGGCGAAGCAAACGGCGGGAGCTACGAAGAAGGAATCAAAAATCGTCAATCACATATCGCTGTCTTGCGTCTTGGTTGCTGGTTCAAAAGGTTTGTATCCATCGTCCCTAATTAGTTCCTGTTGCGGAAACAGTATTTGTCATTCACGCGGAGGCGGGAATCCAGCTTTTTCG
>JBDRTM010000066.1:0-4743 GCA_043824065.1 Planctomycetota bacterium
CCCTGCGGATATAGCCGGAGACTGGGACCTGGGTGCTCGTGTGGGATTAACTATTGATAACGGAAGACCTTTCACGGGGCTTATGGACGAGTTCCGCATGTACACGCGGGCGCTGTCGCAGGATGAGATTCTGACAATTATGCAAGGTATGTGATTTCCATTTGCCTTTGGTTTTGACTTGGTGGAAGTGTGGCTTGAGAAGCGACTGCTGCTGGCGTAGGCTGTAATCAGCATATGCGAGGCCAAGTCGTCAGGCGATGGTTTTGTATCAGTTCGGGGCCTATACTGAACGATTCGGTATAGGCCCTTTTTTTAAAATGGTAAATTATTATTGATTGTTCTATGATTGCACTGCTCTGCGAAGTACTTATTACTCTACGAAGGATGAATTGACGATTTCATTTGAGGGCGATGAGAAGGGATGCATAATTCGAGAGATTTCCCTTGACGGGAAGATGGTTGATTTGGTATAAATGTCACTGGTAAGCTCAGTAGATTTGGTCTTCTGAGGTGTTGAATCTGTATAGTTATCAGAATAGAGGAGGAGTTATTGTGTATTGTCCGAGGCACAGAAGTGCAACGGGGATTTTATGCTTCGTAGTTAAGATTTTTACATTCCAACTAACAACCTATACTTAATTTTTTGAATCCCGCCCGTCGTCCGCAGTCCCGAAAGGGACGCCTTGCGGCGGATGCCTTGCGGCAAAGACGGGACGGGGTAAAGGATGATTATTATGTGTAGAAAATTGTTGTCTCTAACTTCCTTAGTTTTAGTGTTGGGCCTGGCCGGTTACACCTGGGCCGGCCAAGAGCCCGTGGCACACTATGAGTTTGAGGGCACTAACGACTTCAGCAATACCGGCACCAGCGCCGCTATCACAGGCGAGCCAAAGGGTAACGCACAAATCATCTGGGATGACGACAGAGGTTCGTACGTCCTGAGCCTGGATGGCGACGGGGACTATGTGTACTGCGAAAGGAGCTGGCAGGGCATAGTCGCGACGGAAATAACGGTCGCGGCCTGGATAAAGACAAGCTCGCTGAACTCAACCGGTATTATCGCCGGTCTCGGGTACGCATGGAGACTAAGCGGTGGCTCAGACGGCAACGTCGCGTTTCAAGTTATGAACACGGACCCGGTAGCCGCGGCCATGGGAACCTGGCCAGTGGACGATGGTACGTGGCATCATGTGGCCGGGGCCTATGACGGGACAGAGTACAAACTGTACATCGACGGCAGAACGAGTGTCTCGGTCGCTTCTTCGGGAATACTAATGGGCGGTGCTACTGCTTATTACGGAACCATCGGCGCACATTACAAGAGGAGCGACGGCGCCCCAAAAATGTTTTTCAACGGTTTGATTGATGATGTCCGCATCTATGACAGGGTCTTGTCTGAGGAGGAGATTCGTGAAATTACCGCTATTGAAGGAGTGGAGGCGGCTGAGCCGAGTCCAGCCGACGGGCAGCAGATGGAGGTGGTTCAGGGCGTGGTTCTTAGCTGGGTACCAGGAACGTCTGCACAGAAACATGATGTGTACTTCGGGGCCAATTTTGACGATGTAAGCGAGGGCCGGTACAACAATTGACCCCAGCAACGTTTACAAGGGTCGCCAGGACCCTAACCAGTATGCTGTCGGAGCAACCCTTGATTTTGGAAAAACTTACTACTGGCGAATCGATGAGGTTGAGGCCGACTGTACTACGATACACAAAGGCGGCCTCTGGCAATTTATCGCAGAGCCTTTTGGCTATCCAATCCCGGCTTCAACTGTAACTGCCACAGCAGACAGCAGCGACACGGGGAAAGGGCCTGAGAATACCACAAACGGCTCAGGACTCGATGACGCTCTGCATTCAAAGGAGACAATGGACATGTGGCTCAGCGGCAGTGAACCGAACGGGGCCTGGATCGAATATGAGCTCGACAAGGTCTATAAACTGCATGAGATGCGGGTGTGGAATTATAACGGCGAGTCTATTCTTGCCGGGTACGGCATCAAGAACGCTGCCATTGAATATTCGACTGATGGTATCGCCTACACGACGTTGGGAGCTACGCATGAATTTGCCCAGGCGACCGGCGCCGACGGCTATGAACACAATACTGTAATTGATTTTGGCGGAGCGATGGCAAAGTATGTCAGAATCACCGCCAACAGCAACTGGGGAGGTGCCCTGTATAGCCAATATGGCCTGAGTGAGATTGGCTTCTCTTACATACCAGTCTGGGCAAGAGAGCCTAACCCAGCCGATGGCGCAACAGGTGTGGGCCCGGATATGGTGCTTAGCTGGAGAGCGGGAAGACAAGCTGCCACACACGATGTGCACCTCAGCAGCAACAGGGAATCCGTGTTGGAAGGTACCGCTTATGCCGGCTCAGTGACCGAAGCCAACTATGATGCCGGGCCGCTTGACCTGGGCGAAACTTACTACTGGCGGGTCGATGAGGTCAATGAGGCCCAAACCCCCACGACGTTGGAAGGTGAGCTCTGGAACTTTGCGACACCCGATTATCTTATTGTGGACAATTTTGAGCTCTACAATGACCTTAATCCCGATGATCCCCAGAGCAACAGAATATTTTATGCGTGGTTAGATGGAATCGACGACCCGACAAACGGTTCTATCGTTGGTGATGAAAATCCTCCTTTTGCCGAGCAAACGATTGTCCACGGCGGCAATCAGTCGATGCCGCTATTTTACGACAACAGCTTCAAGTACTCACAAGCCGAGCGGACGCTGGGCCCGTCACAGGATTGGACAAAGAATGGTGTTAAAGCATTATTACTAAGCTTCTATGGCGACCCTGACAATGCTGTTGAGCAGATGTATGTGAAGCTCAATGGTTCTAAGGTGGTATATGACGGTGACGCGGCTGACATAAAGCGAGCATCCTGGCAGGAGTGGAATATCGATCTTGCATCGTTTGGCGTGGACCTGGCCAATGTCACGACGATTGCCATTGGTTTTGGTGACGAGGCAAATCCAGCAGCCGGCGGCTCAGGCATGGTGTACTTTGACGACATTAGGCTGTATCGGCTGGTACCTCAGCCTCCTGTAGAGATATGGTTTGAAGCAGAAGCTGCGGACAGTATTACAGCGCCCATGAAGATTTATGATAGTCCGCTGGCATCGGGTGGTCAGTACATCGGGACTGATGAAGGCTCCGGCGACGAAACTGAAAACCCGCCTGTTTACGGCGTCGCCACCTACAATTTCACTGTTCCGGAGGGAACCTACAAAATCCTGCTTCACGTGATCATTATTGGGGGCGCTGACTCATTCTGGGTACGCATCCCTGGTGCTGCCTACGACCCGGGGACCCATAGCAGCGGCTGGGTCAGGTTTAATATGATAGATAAAGGAGACAATTGGCACTGGGATGAGGTGCACAGCAACGATCACGGCAATCAGGTTGCAAAAATCACGTTGTCGGCCGGGGAGCACACGCTTGAAATCGCGCGTCGTGATGATGGTACACTTCTCGATTGTATTCTGATTACCGATGAGCTGGGCCTTGACCAAAGGTCGTTGCCGCACGTGATTCCTCAAGCGGCTGCTGAACCGTAAGAAGGCTTGATTTCAGGGATGACACTCCCCTGGCAGACCAGCGGCTCGGTGGACTATGTGCAGTGGTCAGGTTCGCCGCCCCCGGACCCGACAAATTGGGACACGATTACCTACACCTATGACCCAAGCGGCAGGCGCATCACAAAGAAGGTCGATGGCTATCCCACCAGGTACGTCTATGATGGCGGCCACGTTATCGCTGAATACGATGACAGTAAACTGTTACGCAAATACATCTATGGTGCCCGCGTTGATGAGCCGGTCTGTATGATAGACGTGGCCGATAATAACGCGGCCTACTACTATCACTTCGATGGTCTGGGGTCCGTGGTGGCCTTAAGTAATTCTAACGGCGATAGCTGCCAGAGCTACGAGTACAGCGCCTACGGCCAGGTGGCGGCCTCAGACCCCAACTTCCTTGCCAATCCCCTACATGTTCACCGGCCGGAGATTCGATATCGAAACAGGGCTTTACTACTACCGTGCCCGTTACTATAATCCACACATCGGCCGATTTATGCAGACCGACCCGGTCGGGTATAGTGCGGGTATCAACTGGTACCTGTATTGTCGAAACAATCCGCTAAACTGGTTGGATCCATCGGGTTTACTTGCGATTGCCTTTTATGACGGGGGTGATCCAGGAAGTTTCCCGTACGCTGGCGGATCAGACTTCAAGGAAATGGCCGATGATTTTACATATTACTATGACATAAGAGATGCCAACGCACTGGGTATGACCTATACGGAGTATATTACGTGGGCCCTTGAAAACTGGCTTCCGACCGATCCTTGTGATCCTTGCGATGTCATTACCGACGTGTATATCTATGATCACGCTAGCGTGAGTTTACCACAAGAAGTAACCTCTTGCAGCGCAAGTCTTTGAAAAGGCGAAGGTTATATAGATTCTATGCGTAAGGCCTAAATTACATACCAAAATTTTCTTTATTTTTCCACATTATTGCCATTTTATCCTCGACATAGCGTGATACGTCACGTAACGTAAGGCCTAAATGGCTTATTTGAAACCTAAAAATATATATGGCAAGACCTACTGGTACGTAGTCGAGTCACGAAGAGTAAACGGGCAAATAAAAACCGTCAACCTGGCTTATCTTGGCAAGGCCGATGATATCCTGAGTCGATGGCAACAACTCTCGACGCCAA
>JBDRTM010000067.1:0-9397 GCA_043824065.1 Planctomycetota bacterium
CTTCATTAGCGCCGAAATAGACCTGATGCGAAGCAGCATAGACTCCCGGCGAGAAGGTAATAATCTGTGTCTGCTTTATATCCACAGCGCCATTAGGCGGGTCCGGGTTCCCGACGGCGCCCTGAGTAGTAAAGCTCCAGACGTGGCCTTTATACGTCTCGATGGCATCAAACTCATCGACCCGCCAGTAATAAGTCTTAGCCAATTTAAGTGGGCCGGGAGTATAGGTTGTATTTCCCTGTGGGAGTCCACCGGCGGCGTTGTTCACATCGTCAAAATTGTCACCGAAATATACGGTATGCAATTTCGCCCCGAAACCTCCCGTCCAGCTAAGCTCCACATTCGGGTCTACAGACTCGGCACCTTCAGCCGGGTCGGGATTGTATGCAGTCTTGGGTGGAACTGTAAAGTTCCAGACACTGCCTTTCCACGGACTATTCGGCTCGGTATCATTGACCTCATCGATTCGCCAGTAGTAAGTCGTGCCCGGAACAAGACCGTCCGGATAAGCAAATCCGGGAAAGCCGACAACAAAAAACGTCGAGGTCTGGTTGCCCTGGAATGTGCCCTCGGCGGCGTCGTTCACATCGTCAAGATTCTCGCCGAAGTACACATCGTGCGAGAGCGCAAAATCTCCTGCCCGCCAGGAAAGGCTCACCCACGTATCCGAGTGTAGGGCACCATCTTTCGGGAGCGGGCCCAAGGCATAGGGATATCCTTTACCACCTTCCATAGCAGCCAGAATCTCGGACTCCGTCAGCGCGTGGTTGTAGATGCGGACCTCGTCGATAATCCCGTTATAGTAATGGGCGCTGCCGTTCCGATGCCCAATTCGCAGAGGAAGTTGTGGAGGAACGAGCTGTCCAGCCTGGGCTTGTTCCAACACCATCTCTCCGTTTACATAGATTCTTGCGGTAGAACCGTCCCAAGTCGCGCAGGCATGCAGCCATTGATCCGGCTCTATAACATTATTTGGTGCCGACTGCGTGACATGTCCGCCGTCTAAGGAAAGCGTGAAGTAGAGGTAACGCCCACCTCGGTTGACAAACAGCCCATAATTTTCCCATGGACCGTTTTGCTGCCCATTTGCCATGATGGCCAGCCAGGTATCACCGGCATCAATCCAATTTATCCAGGCAGCAATTGTCACGTTGGCAGCTATTTCAAGACTGTCTGAGGTGGGCACTTCTACATAGTTGTCTTGCCCATTGAAGAGAAGAGCTTGTCCATACTTGCCAGCGTCCCACTCGGCGCCATGGATAGTGCCATTGTTGCCGTTGCCGCTTGAGTCGTAGGCAATGTCCCCAGAGCCCTCATCGAACGTCCAGTAAGCCACGAGCTCGGCTGAGGCATTGCCCGCTATGCTGAGCATCAAAACAAAAGAAATTAAATAAATCAATTTTCTGTACATAATAGTCCTCCTTAAAAAATAGATATAGGTTGTTAATTGAGTTGTAAAATCTTAACTGCGAAGCACACAGTTCAATTACAACTCTGTGTCGCACATAATAACTCCTCCTCTATTTGGAAAATTATATGAATTGCACCCACCCGTCTTGGCTCTCGTCGGGGCGAAGCCCGCCGTAGCCCGGCGGCCCCGCTCCGACTCGTGCGGCCTTAACAAGCCAAGCGCTGCCGCTATCCGTTGTTTGGAATTCATGCTTTTGCCTCATCCGAGCAGTTTTCGTTTAAGGTTGTCGATGCTCGTATCGATGCCCCTGCCAGCCACAAGCAGGGGCTTGAAACTCGCTTTTCTTCGAGCATCCAACGTCGAGCTTCCAGTTCCTGCCGTAAGGCATCCTGCGGAGATACCAGCTTCGACACCGACAAACAAGTTTCTACAATTAGAGTCGCAGGCACAAGCTTCACTAATGTTATCTATACCAAATTATCTACCTTCCCGTCAAGTAAAATCTCTTGATTATGAATGGGTATGCGTTTTTGATAGGATTTTGCAGAAATATAGAAAAGTAAGGTCATATTAATATAAGAAGTTAAAAAGATTTTTCAAACAAAAAGAGAGCTTGACCTATCCTTAAAGCAGTATGGGAAAGCAACTGCATGACGGATTAGAGCTGAAACTCAAAGCCGCCGAGCGTATAACTATGCGAATTGAGCCGATATAGAATATAGCTGAGTGAGCTCTTTCTACTATCGATATTTGCCGAGCTGTGCTGCTAAGACTGCCAGTCTTTTGAGCCTCTCTGGTTTGACATGGGGAGCTACACTGCAGGCCGAAGAAAGTATGTATCCACTGTCGGGTTTGCCGATTCTGATTCTTTCCTTCACAGCCTGTTCAAAAGTCTGGTCATCGGCATTCAGCATCTCGTTGACGGCGTCCAGGTTCCCCTTGAAGAAGAACCGCCTGCCATACTTTGACTTTGCATCTTCTAAATATACGGTGCCGAGCGGTGGGGGGTCTAACGTGTCAATTCCATCAACGGAGGTTTGGCTCATAAGGTCTAAACGGTCGCCGATTGCGCCACAGGTGTGGACGTATGACTTGATGCCAAATCTGCGTATCGCTTGATAAACCTGGTTTTCATAAGGGGCTACAAATTCTTCATACATTTGACGGCTGATGAACCCTGCGCCGGCAAAAGCCGAGCTTACAAGGACAGCATCAGGTTGACATCCGGCGTATAATTCAACCTGTGCAAGCACCATTCGTGTAAAAACAGCGAGGACCTGATGGCACTTAGGAGGAGCATCGAGAAGAGCGAGAAGGGCCTGTTCGTACCCAAACAACTCCATAAGATGGGTAAAAGGTGAGAATACTTCTGCGTGTATTGAGACATCCGGTGCAAGCTGCTGAACTTTCTGAAGCGTGCTTGTGAACCATACAGGATAAGCTGCTGGTTCGGAAAGATTGGCCTGGGGGTCAATGTCCCAGAGCTCAGGCGCGTGCCAGGTGTTCCACACATAGCCGGGCAACCTGTATGTAGCGGGGTCATTAATGTCAACCGTACTATAGTTCGCCCGCTCCAGAGGCATTTGCCCCGGTTGATATGTCTGCGGATTTTCATCCGGGGGAAAGACGGTTTCTAATCCCGATTTCCAATGAAGGTGCTCATTATTGTCAAATTTCTTATATGACTTAAAATTGTTTTTCCAGTCAGGCGGTCTGCCGGGTATGTTTACCAAAATACCGTCGAAGTTATATCTTTGCTGTAATTCAACTAAAATCTTGGCAAAAGTCTCGCTGTTGAACCAAATCTCCGAAGGTCTTTGATGGCAGTTTAAGAAGTAGTGTCCGAGGGCAAGCTGGCACATTACCGGAACCAGGTCCGGTTTCTTATGGTCCATCGCTGCCGCTATCCGTTGTTTGGAATTCATGCTTTTGCCTTATCCGAGCAGTTTTCGTTTAAGGTTGTCGATGCTCGTATCGATGCTTGTCATAGAAGCTTGACCCGCCAACGGCGGGTTTCAATTGGAACCCAGCGTTGCTGGGTCGCTTTTCTTCGAGCATCCAACGTCGAGCTTCCAGTTCCGATACCAGCTTCGACACCGACAAACAAGTTTCTACAATTAGAGTCGCCCGCTTCCGCGGGAATGACAAATATGGATACATACGCTTCTCCGTAAGTCCGCTTGGGGACGCCTTACGGCGGAGTCCTTAGGACTAACAGGCGTACTGTTTCCGCAACAAGAACTATTTAGGAACAAAGGCCATAGAGGTCTGTAAGGGAAAACCACAGGTACAACCTGAGCTGCTTTCGGGAATAAGAACAAGCCCACCAGCGGGAATGATGTTGATCCAACAGCCTGGTCGTGTAACTTTGTTGAGCTGACGTGGTCCTCCATTTGGCCCGAGGTCATACATCCAGGGGTTGCCGCCTCGCCAGAACAAACACTGGGCTGAAGCTGAGATGCCCCCGCAGCCATGCCCGTGCCGGTCAAAATTCCATCCTTCGATTTTTCTGCCGGTCTTCAGATTATACGTATAGGGCCAGGCATAAACTGTCTGGTCAATAATCGTTGGGTGACGATTGTATTCACCGTGACCACCATCTATAGCGAGTTCGGTGCTATGGTCTGCTTGCCAGAGGACTTTACCAGAGCGCGCGTCAAAGGCGTAATAATAATAACGAATGGAATCTTCGACGAGTCTGGAACCGCTTAAAAGAAGTGTATCCTTGGCATAGTTAATATAAACGGGTTCTTCAAAATTGCCGACATCGATTTTTTCTTTGAAGATGATTCGACCGGTTTGAACATCAAGAGCGACCAGGTTTTGGTTGCCTCCGTCAAATAATGTTTTCACGGGCATCCGTCCAAGTTTGTCAGTTAGGGCCTTTGGGCTATTAGTCTCGAGGAAATATATTCGTCCACCACCAATGGTAATAGTGGTGTTCAATATAAGCCCGCTTTTGTATTTCCAAAGCTCTCGGCGTCTTGCCTTCTGCATTGCGAACAGATAATCACTTACTACTACCTTCATATTTCTGTGCCACAGCGCAGTGTCTGCCTCATAGCTGGTCTGGGTGTAGGAAGCCTCTTGCCTTCGGCCGCTTCCGAAAAGTATATTACCTGAGTATGCAACATAGCCCCACTCTCGCGGCTCGGACCTGATTAGTTGAGGCATTTTGTACGTAATACGGCGTCGGCCGGTCCGGACATCGAAGCCGTAGCATTTGTCTTCCGCGGCCACATACAGGAGCTGGTCATCCACTGCCATACTGCCGCCGTCAAGGAATGCTCCGAGCCGACGTGAATTGGGAACTTCGATTTTCCATTCGATTGTTCCGTTATAGGCATCTACCGCAAAAATGACATTATCGCCCGGAGCAAAGAGACGTCCATCTTTAACAAGGGGCGGCACATTGCGGTGGTGACGGTCAATCATATACCTCGGCCCGGGCCGACCGAACCACTGGACTGCCATGTCTCCCTTGATGACTGTGTCCCCGCTGCAGGCAGAATTGCCCGGCTCTGCGTAAATGTGTGTCCATTCTCCTGCGCCTTCCAATTCTTTACGTTTTGTCCACGCTAATACAATTTTACCTGTATTGTGCATTTTCCAGTCTTCGAGAAATGGCCGCTCCCATTTTTTCAGCTCTTTTCGATTGAATTTGCTGCCTGGCAGAACGAAAGCAATAATTCCACCATAAGGCCTGAGCATTCTTAAAACCTTGTCCGCTGAGGAAGGGAGTTTGCCTGTGCGAAGTGATTGGTCTGAGATGATTAGATTCGCGAAGTATTTTGTGTAAGGGAGTGTTGCAGAATCCTTATGATGAACAGCGATTCTGCCATAGAGGCCCGCTTTATCGATAGCGTTGCGTGCGGCAGTTACCTGGCTGGAGTCTTTTTCAACACCGACTATTTTCAGGTCGGTTCTGCGGGCAAGCTCGTATGCCAACCTTCCCCGGCCACAATCAAGTACAAGGCAGTATCCTTTTGTAACTCCGGTTCGTTCGGCTATAAGCTCTGCGGCTTCGGCATAAAGTTTCGTCAAATAATCTTGCGGATAAGGATTGGCCTGGGTTTTAGCTGTTATCACTGTCGTACCGTTTTTTACGCCGCTTCTAAAACAGTGTATTTGACCCTTGTCCGTACCGACATAAAGACCACCATTGGCTGCACTCAGGCCGAACGCCTTGCCATCAACAGGAGCGGCCCAAATGGCCTTCCCACTATCCGCTTTAAATGCGGCTATTTTGTTCTCTCCCCCTAAGAAAAGGACATCGCCTGCCATAATCATCGAATGCGGATATTCACACTCAACCGTCCATAGGTAACAGTCATTCATTTTTTTCGACAGCTCGTTGATTTGTATCGTGATATTGTGTAACTCCTTGTCCAATTGTTCTGCTTCTGCTGTATTTTTGTCCATCTTCTTGAGCTGTTCTTCGAGCTTTTTATACTGGTCGGTTAATTGATTTCGTTTCCTCGACAATTCGAGATACCGGCCCCGATTAAAGGCCGAGAGCTTCTTTTCCGACAGCATGTATGCAGTTTGGCCGTTCACCAACATCCTCAAACCATCGAACGTTGCGATTTTATACTGCGTGTCAACCTCGGCGGCGTTAAGCTCTTTTGAGCCGCGGCCGGGGCCGGTTACCAGAACGTTTTCTGCCAGCAGTGCGAAGGTCCCACCGGCACTGGGTAACTGTCCTAATAAATTACCATCGGCGCGGGCGAAAATCGCTGGATTTGTTCGCCCTGTTGGGACATACAACTGCTCGTCCGAGGCCAACATATAACCCTGCGGTGACACATCCACCTTCTGCTTCCATTTTACCGACCCATTCTCAGCACTGAGCTCGAATAAGAACGTTCCCTGATTAGGGAACAGGCCGGCGGCACTATATAGATTTTCCTCATCTACGAGTATACCCGTTCGTACCGGCCAGGTCGATATTATTCGCCCATTGCCCGGAATCATACGCTCGTCGTCAGCTGCCTTATACTTCCATATCAGCGAGCCGTTATCGCGTGAGAGGCAATAGACATATCCATCGTCAGAACCGACATATACTTTATTGCCCGAGATAGAAGGGGCCAGTCGGACAGGCCCTTCCGTGAAAAATGTCCAGCGTTCCCGGCCGGTCTGCGCGTCCAGCGCATAGACTTTATCATCCGCCGATGAGGCAAAGAATACCGTATCACCGGCCCCAACGACGTGGAATGCCCGGTCATAAGTTACTGTTGCCCTCAGATTGTAGTGCCGATGAAAGAAATCCTGCTTTGCCGGCAGCGGCCATGCAGGCTGTGGCCGATGTGCTGCCTTGAACACCCAGGATTCGCTCAAGGGCAGCTCCAGCCGCTCAGAAGTAACGCCACTTCTGTGGTTGTCGTGCATAAAGGTAGGCCAATCATCAGCTTTGGCGGCTCCCTGATTAACAAGAATCACAAGGTAAAGGACAAATAAAGAAACGTGCTTGTACATCTGGTTCTCCTCATTTCAAAACACTTGAAAAACATGGCAAAAACTCAATTTTCTAATAACTCAAACTGACCGTTTTTACTGTCATGCTGTCCGAAGGACTCCGCCGTAAGGCGTCCCCAAGCGGACTTACGGAGAGCGAAAACAGCCTTTAGCCCTGAGCGAAGTCGAAGGGGAAGCATCTGGCCTATGAATGAGAATAATCCCGATAAATCGGGACTTGTGCAGGAAGAGATTCTTCACCCTTCGGCTACGCTCAGGGCAAGCTTCTTTCGTTCAGAATGACAAATTGCCTTATATGATTGTCAATAAACCTGTCCTTGAGCAACGCGAAGGAACAGTTATAATTAACATTCAATCCAAATCGGTCAGTTTGAGTAATAAGATAACAAATCAGAATTGAAGATGCCAGTATATTGCTCTCTGCTCAGCATGCTTTTCAGACAAGGTTATTTTGTGAGCAGATCCACCATCAGATTCCAGAAGCGTTCCTCATCAATGGCCAAGAGGATGCGGGCCTTTTGAGTACCAGCGGGTCCTTGTTTTTGATAGCCGAGGCTTCGACCGTAGTCCAGGTTATAATCTGAATTGACATCGACCCAGCGAGTTTCTTCTTCAACAATTAACGCCGGTTCAATGACAACCGCAGCGGCGATGGTATCCCAAACCAATCGAGTATAACCAGGATTCTTTTCAAATCCCGGCCCGTACTTTTCCTTAAACATCTTTGTTATTGGTGTGTCAACAGCGGTAATACGCTCAAAGACTTTCTTGTTAAAACGATATTTCTCACAAACATCTAATCCTACAATGAGCTGGTTGGCAAAGGGTGCCCGAACAGCCATTTTGGCCGCCTCCGGATCAAACCACCAGTTGAATTCGGCTGCCGGGGTAGTATTGCCCGGTGTATCAAACGCTCCACCCATGTACACAACTCTCTTTATGAGGGGAACAATCTCCGGAGCTATTCTTATGGCGATTGCCAGGTTTGTACATGGGCCTATTGGCATTATGGTAACTTCTCCCGGATTGGCCTTGATAGTATCAATTAGAAAGTCCACTGCGTGCTTATCCACAGGCTTTATTGTTGGGTCGCTTCCAAATTCGGCGCGATACACGTCAAGATATGACGGGGGTTCAGGCCTGCTAAAACAGCCGATATAGCTTGAGCTATAACCAAACATCTTCCGCTCAACTCCCAGGGTCTCATATCGCCCTGCTCGAATTGGATAACGTATCCCCAAGGCCACTGGAACGTCCGTGCGCTTAAGCACCTCAAGCTGACGAAGGGCGTATGCTGTCCCCTCTGAAACCCAGGTGTTTCCGGGAACTATCGTCACGCCGAGCAGCTCTATATCCGGATGCTTTGCGAGCATCATCATTGCCACTCCATCGTCATACAAAACAACCATATCGCTGTCGAGAATGACCTTCTCTTTAGCTTCGGCGACAGAACCCGGAGCTACAAGCAGCAGTGCTGCTCCAACAAGCACAATACCTAAGTGTTTCATTGTAAACATGGTCTATTTTATTATGTTACCAAATAATCTTAAAATTGCAACTGCATCCCTTTTTTCATTACCTAAGCCAGGTCACATAAGCCGTCAATAGCCCCTCAGAGACCATTTAACCGACGAACTCGTTCTTTGAAGTTGTATCCATACAGGAATCGTCCCTTAAATCCGCTGAGAAAGCCCCTTGTAACGTTTTTTACGCAGCACACGGGTCTTGATCTGGTTAGCTCGATGGTAGAATTGCGGAAAAAACGTTACATACAGAAAAAACGTTACATATAGAAAAAGCGTTACATTCGGCATCAACGGCGGCACTTAACTATAGACTTTGATGATTAGTTTTCCAAGGAGGGAAGTTAGTGTATTGAATATACACTATCACTTAAGCTCCTGCTTTGTTCTACCCCCTCTCCTGCAAAGCGGGGGCTTTTTTCTTTCCGGCTTTTCTTTTCGCCAGTTATTGGCAGGTCATTGTATGAACACACAATTACTCTTCCATCACAAACGCAATTAAGAAAAACGATATTAGCTAAAGACTTGGTTTATAACCCAATTTTCCCCACACACCCTTCTGGACCTTGACCAAGTCCGGATTACCCGGCTGGGAAGGGTCAACATTCTCACCATTGCCGAACTTTACCGTTAGTGGGTCTTTCCACTTCCAGTACTCACTGTGCCCCCGCGAAAGCCGTCTAAAACGCATTCAGATGGCAAAAAAGGCGTTGGAATATAAAGATAAGGTCTTTCTAACCGATTTTATCGTTATGTAAGTTGGTGTTTGTAACGTAGTTATTAAATTCTCACAGATTCTGGTTGCGTCTGAGTTGTGTGGTGTGGCACAAAAACTTACGCTTAGTACTGACGTCGTTGTCAGCGGCGTCTTTCGCTCTTCGAGCCTTGCTTCAGATTATTTATAGCCTCTTGTGGGGACATTTGCCTACCATTAGCTTACTTGAGAATATATTTTGAATTGCATTTGGGATCTGCGCAGTAGAGT
>JBDRTM010000068.1:0-7584 GCA_043824065.1 Planctomycetota bacterium
AACTTCAATCATAACAGAGTTGTTAAATAGCCAGCTTCGTGTATAATCAGCCCACCAAAAATAATTGACATTTTCTCCCAAATCAGCTATGATTCATCTTGTTGAAGTAAACGATAAACTTAGTGCTCACTCTACGGGGCCAGTGCCTATATTATATGAAACGACACTAAAAGCAAACTACAAGATGTTATAATAAAAAAGAGTTTTTATGAAATATCAAATTGAATTTAAGCCTCGAGCGCTAAAGGACTGTAAGAATGTTGACAAGAAGGTATTGAATGTTATCTTTTCTAAAATTGAAATGCTATCAGAGGATCTGCAAGGGGATGTCAAGAAGCTAACTAACTTTATACCCGAATATCGGTTAAGAGTAGGTGACTATAGAATCCTTTTCGAGACCGAAAAAGATAAAGTTATTATTTACAGAGTATGCCATAGAAGAGAGGCTTATAGATAGGAGATGTATATGATTACCCTTCACCCAGAAATACTGGAGAAAGACGGAAAAAAGCAGTTCGCGGTTATTCCTTATGATGAATTTCTCAGGATACAGCAAGAGCTTGATGATTATGAATGCTTAAAAGCTTTAAGAGAAGCTAAAGCAAAAGAAGCCGATGCAGAAACTGTATCTTTTGAAAAAGCTAAAAAGATTTTGGATGTAGGATAAAGTGGGCCGAATGTAGGATGGTCTATGCTGCAAATTGCAGAATTACTCAAAACGGATTGGGAGTTGGCTGTTAATGGACAACCGGTATTTAACATAGAACCATTAAGGTAAGCGCTATGAATCCCAGAGTTAAAAAAGTTATTCCAAACGATGATTACACTTTGTGTATTACCTTCAGATTCAAGTGTTTTTCCATAGGACGGAAATCTCTATCGCTATGTAATAAAGGCAGATTATTTGCAATGCAAAACGTTGCAATGATAACATCAATCGTTTTTCTGACGGTTACGCCCTTTTTTCTCAAGACCCGGTAATTTTCGGCACTTTTGATTGCTAATTGCCTTCCGAGCATCTGCCTGAAAATAAGAGCACTAAGCAGTTTCTTGGCCTTGTTGAAATCTCTGTCTTGCTGAAAGCCCTGGAGAACCTCGGTCAGAATAAGATCCCCGATAACAATCAGCTCACTGCCCAGCAGAGAGTCCAAAAGATTTGTTTGTTTTGTGATCTTGCTGTTGAAATAATCAATCCAGACTGAAGAATCCACGAGGATCATTTATCTGTCCTCATCTTATGCAAGTTACCCGTCCACTTTAATTTCCCACGAAAGTTTTTAAATTTTTTCTGATGGTTTACTTCAATGAGCAATTTTAGCCCCTCTTCAATCGCTTTTTTCTTGGTTTTAAAACCGGAAAGCCTAAGAGCAGACCTGACCAAATTGTCATCAAGTACAACGTTTGTCCTCATCGTGGAAGCTCCTTAAATGTGTAATATTTAAATAATTATACACATTTAGTAAAGGCTATGCAAGAACAAATTATTACAATATAGAAATAAATTGTGGATTGCTTATTTAAAGCCAAACCACCTCGCCCAAAAAATGGCAAATCCATAAATCATTCTAATGTTCCATCTTCTTTATTTTCTTCTTGATGTAAAGGAATAAATAGAGAAGCTTTTTCCATATTACCCCACAATACGCACAAGGTAATACAATTCAATTATAGTTGTTAAATGTTCAACTCTATGTATAATCTTCGTCTATGGCCTTAAATACCGAAAAATTAACGCCTGCGATGAAACAGTTTCACAGGTTCAAGCAAAAGTATCCCGATTGCATACTGTTTTTTCGCATGGGCGATTTCTACGAGACCTTTTACGAAGATGCCAGGACCTGCTCAAAGGTCCTGGGCTTAACTTTGACCAGCCGAAGCAAAGGCAAAAATCCCATTCCGTTGGCCGGCGTGCCGTATCACGCTGTTGACGGGTATCTGAAAAAGATGTTACAGGCCGGCTACAAGGTCGCCGTTTGCGAGCAGGTCGAAGATCCCAAAACCGCAAAGGGCGTTGTCAAACGCGACGTCGTGCGAATCGTTACCCCCGGCACGCTCACCGATGATACCCTTCTGACCGCTAAAGAGGACAATTTTCTCTGTGCCGTCAGTCTGGGGACAAAACACGAGGCCGCTATAAGCTGGGTCGATATTTCGACCGGTCACTTTTTCGTCCAGGAGATGCCCGAAGAAAAACTGCTCGATGAGCTGCTGCGATTGTCACCGGCCGAATGCCTTCTTGCCGACAGACGAGGTGAGCTGTTTGAGGCAGAGACAAAAAAGCTCATCAGGGACATCACGCAATTAACCAACGCCATTGTAACCGAACGTCCCGGCTGGTATTTCGACCCTTATCAGGCAAGGCAGCGTCTGCAAAAGCATTTCGGGACAGCTACGCTCGAAGGCTTTGGCATCGGCGACGATGACGATGGTCTTATCTGTCCTGCCGGTGCTGTCATCGAATACCTCAACGAGACACAAAAGACCACGCTCGGCCATATCCGGAACTTGAAAAAAATCGACGGTCAAAACTTTCTGCAGATCGACCCGGCCAGCCTGCGGAGCCTGGAAATCCTGCGGACCATTCGCACTGAAAGCAAAAAAGGCTCACTGCTGGACTGCCTCGATGAAACAATAACCGGTATGGGCGGCAGGATGTTCAGGAACTGGCTGTGTATGCCGCTCTATGAGCTTGGTGCTATCGAGCTGCGACAGGATGCCATCGAAGAAATCAAAGACGCCGATGACAAGTTAGCCGAGGTTCGCAGACTGCTCTCGAACATATCCGATACCGAGCGAATCGCCGCCCGCATCAGCACGTTCCGGGCAAGTCCGAGGGATTTGGTGGCCCTGGCAGCCACGCTGCGGCAGATACCGCTGCTGCGAGGAATCCTGCTGCAATTCAGCGCCGACCTGCTCGTGCGGCTGGCCGGCCAATGCGATAGTATGGACGAGTTAGCTGAGCTGCTCGAATCTGCAATCAAGCCGGAGCCGCCAACGCATCTTCGCGACGGCGGGGTGATAAAGACGGGCTTTTCCGAAGAGCTCGACCGGCTGCGCTCGATTTCCAAAGACGGCCAAAGCTGGCTGAGGAACTATCAGAAAGGCGAGATCGAGCGGACCGGCATCGGCAATCTTAAAATCGGCTACAATAAGGTCTTCGGTTACTATATCGAAGTCAATCACTCCTCAGCCGATAAGGTCCCCGCCGACTACATTCGCAAGCAGACAATCAAAAACGCCGAGCGCTATATCACCGAGAAGCTCAAAGAATACGAGACCCAGGCACTCAGCGCCGAGGAAAAGGCGCTCGAATTGGAGCAGCAGCTCTTCGACCAGCTCCGCCGTCAATCCGCCCAGTACGTAAGCCGACTACAACAACTTGCTGATACTATTGCTCAATGCGATTGTCTGGTGGCCCTGGCATATCTTGCTAAGCGGCGAAACTACGTTCGCCCGAAGATTACCGATGGCGGGGAGCTTATTATTCACGAAGGCAAACATCCGGTCTTAGCTGAAACGCTCGGCCCGGAGTTTGTGCCGAACGATATCGAGCTTGGCGATGGCGCCGGCGATATCCTCGTCATCACAGGCCCGAATATGAGCGGCAAGAGCACCTATATCAGACAGGTAGCCCTGCTGGTCATGATGGCACAGACCGGCTCATTCATCCCCGCCAAAGACGCCGAGATCGGCCTGGTCGATAGAATCTTTACCCGCGTAGGCGCTTCGGATGAATTAGTTCGCGGCCAATCAACCTTTATGGTCGAAATGACCGAAACGGCCAACATTATCAACAACGCCACCGATAAATCGCTTGTCATTCTTGACGAGGTCGGCCGCGGCACGAGCACTTACGACGGCCTGTCTTTGGCCTGGGCGATTACCGAACATATCGCAAACAAAATTAAATGCCGAACGCTTTTCGCCACTCACTATCACGAGCTGACCGAATTAGCCGAGCTGTTTGCAAACCTCAAGAACTGCAACGTCGCCGTCCGCGAATGGATGGACGAGGTCGTATTTTTGCATAAAATTCTGCCCGGCGGAACGGACAAAAGTTACGGCATTCACGTGGCCAAATTAGCCGGCCTGCCAAAAACCATCCTTGAACGAAGCAAAGAAATTTTAGAAGAACTGGAAAGCACCTTCCAAAAAGAAGCCACCGGCGAACATCTTTCCCGTCATAAAACAAAACAACCGGACAAAGACTCCCTGTTCGTCCAGAAACATAGGAGCGTTCTGGAGAAATTAAGTTCAATCGATATAAATAATCTTACGCCAATAGAAGCAATCAATCTGCTTAACGAAATCAAGAACGAAATCAACGAAAAATAATAGAACATCGTCTAAAAAACGCTTGTAAAAGGGCGATATTTCCTGTTTAAATATACAAGGTTGTATATGCGGGAAAATTGTTACTTTACCTTATCACGAAAGGTGGGATTATTATGAAAAATTCTACAAAATCAAAGCTGGCCATTCTGTGTGGTCTTCTGTTATTGCTGTCCGGCTGCTCGGAGGTAGCAATCACCGGCAGAAAGCAGCTCAATATCGTTCCCGACTCGATGATAAATTCGATGGCTTTCCAATCCTACGGCGAATTTCTTACCCAAAACAAGCTCAGTAAAGATTTCAGCAAAACCCGGATGGTCAAACGCGTCGGGGGCAGAATCCAAAGGGCAGTAGAACAGTATTGCACAAACAACAACATAGAAGACCGATTACAAGGATACCAATGGGAATTTAATCTCATCGAGGATGATGCGTTAAATGCCTGGGCCATGCCGGGCGGAAAGATGGTCGTTAATACCGGCCTGCTGAAAGTGACCCAGACGGAGGCCGGCCTGGCAACGGTCATAAGCCATGAAATCGGACACGTTTTTGCAAAGCACGGAGCCGAAAGAATGACGCAGGGCCTTCTGGTAGATTTAGGAGGCATGGCCTTATCGGAGGCCCTGGCAAACAGACCCGCGCAAACACAGAATCTGTTTAAGCAGTCCTACGGCATAGGAACGCATCTCGGCGTATTGCTCCCGTACAGCAGGGTACACGAAAGCGAGGCGGACCATCTGGGACTGATTTTTATGGCGATGGCCGGCTACAACCCTAACGAGGCCATGAGCTTCTGGCAGAGGATGGCCCTGGCAAAGCAAAGTCCCCAACCGCTGGAAATATTGAGCACGCACCCGGCCGACGCGACCAGACTAAGCAACATCCAAAAATTAATCCCCAAAGCAAGGAAGTATTACCGACGGTAAGTAAACTAAAGAATTGAATAACAACTCTCGTCTGTCCAAATAGTAAATAGTCAATTGTAAATAGTAAATTGAAAAACTCGCCTGTACCGACATCAACAATGTTACGCCGATTGAAGCTATAAACTTATTGAGTCGGATAAGAGATGAAATAGACGAAAAATAACCACGGATTTCACTGATTGACACGGATTTTTTACTACGAACAATAAACTACAAGCCATGAACTGATCAGCCAGATAAAGAAAGAAATTGATGAAAAATAAAAACACCGAACAAATATTGATCAGGCCATTATAGGAGACCTTGCAATTTAAGGCAAAGAGTTCTCCAATACGTGCTCTTACCAAATCCATATTTCGAAGATCTACTATCCATTACTAAAAGCATATTCTTTAGAAAGTCTCGTCCCAGAAGAATACTTTTCCTATGAACTGAAAATACTTGAAGTGGAATATCACCAATGCCCTTAACTTTGAGATATACCAAATAAGTAGGACATAGTTTTACTTCTCCATCAAATCCTAAAACACGAAAGCGATCACGAATTTTAAGCTGAAGATCTGTGCATATTCTCAGGGGAACCACGCTTTTATCTGCTCCAGTGTCTATAAGACCATCAAAGTACTCGGGGCAAACATTCCCTACTAAATCCCCTACTCTAATGTTCTGAATAACAACCGCAGGATTCTCTTGTCTGGAATCACCATAACGGTGCAAAAAACCACCCTTAATCATCTCCCAACTCCTTCTGGCGACTCCATAGCAAATATTACAGGTATCTCTTTCTTAACTTCGCGGATTAAAATGAACTCCCTTGGATATTTCATATATACTCTATTGGCCAACCTAAGTTCATCCTTATCGTGATCGACAACCTTGCCATTGAGAACTGCAACAAATTTGTTTGGATGACTTTTCATGAGAGCTGGCAGCATACTTCTAAACTTTTCTAATTCGCGTTCGAAAGCCAGAATGTTTGGATCATGTTCTCGCTTTTGCTCCACTTCTGGATCTATACTATGTTTCGGGATACCAATCGCAATTTTTATAGGTTTATCATAAGCTGCAACATCAAAAGATATAATATAAGCTTTATACTCCTTACCGAAGAAATCCTGCCTAATCTCCTGTTCTGTACCCATAGAGAAAGCTTCGAACAGATCTCCTCTTTCAGTTCTATCAATTGGAATATTACCTTCGGCAATGATCATATCTAAAAGATTCATTCTTTATCACCATTTAACTTAGACGTTCTCCCCAGACCTGCTTTTACCCTTTCTATTCGCTTGCGTGCTCTCTGTAGAACGTTACATAGATCCTCAAGTTCTTCTTCGTCTAAAAGAAAACTATGGGTGGTTTTCTCTTCATTCAAAAGTGTAACTATTTCAAGTATAGCAACAGGGATAAACCGATTCAAGACGAAATATGGTTGTTCATCCCCTTGATCTTCTTCGTAACTATTGCTCCGAAATACGGCACGCGCGTCACAAGCACACGTTGCGCTTTCAATCCTAGGTAGTCCCAAACTCTCTGCATGACTCTCCAATAACTTGTCTCGTATTGACCCTACGTTCTTCTCCATAGAATCAAGAAGTGGCTCAAGGTTCGCCTTTTCTTCGTCAGAGATCCCAATTCCAACTAGGTCCTCAACAACTTGCTCCCTTGTCAAATCACGCTGAGCCCACTTGTGCAAAATAAAGCTGCTTGCTGGAAGCACAACTGTTAGTAGTTTACGATCGTTATGAAATGCTGTTACATTCTTCTCCATAATTTTCAGTGCTTCACTTTGTTGTGAGAAAAATGACTTTCCAAACTGAGCAAAAACAGTTGCAATTTCACGCAAATCTTTGGGGGATAAGCTGCAAAGACTTTTAATATCATTAATAAGTTTTTCTGATGGAATGCCGGAAGACCCGGTAAGATTATCCAACATATTTTTTCTCCTTCACAAACCAATCAACACAAAGTTTGTATTATTCAAAGCTAGGAAATATACCAAATCTTACAAATAATTAGGGTGCTGAATCGCAGATGTATTAAGCCTCTACGCCTATTCACAATCAAAAGATTATCTTAATTCTACCAAATTAGTTCCATTTAGCAAAGATAAATTTCTATAATGTAGATACTGTATTGTTAAAAAAATGACACATTGAGCGTATTTGCCCTTTCCAATGCAATCCAACCCTATTTATTCAAGATACCTAAAAAAATAATTGCTGTCAAATAAAATCCCATCCAAAAGGCCTAGCGAATTCGTGGTTCGTATCCTTCGACTGTGCTCAGGACAGGTCTCGTGAATCGTATCTCGTAAAGAAGGTTTGAT
>JBDRTM010000069.1:0-3390 GCA_043824065.1 Planctomycetota bacterium
CTGTGTGTAATTTTGAACCGAAACCTTCCGTCCACCTCAGAGTTACACCCGGGTTTACCTGCTCGGCAGCATCAGCCGGGTCGGGTGCATAGGCGGTCTTGGGTGGACTACTAAAGCTCCAAACATCACCTCTCCAGGGACTATTCGGATCCAGGTCATTGACCTCGTCGATTCGCCAGTAGTAAGTCGTGCCTGGAATAAGGCCGTCCGGATAGGGAAATCCGGGAAAGCCGGCAACAAAATAATTCGAGGCCTGGTTGCCTCGAAATGCCTCGGCGGCGCCGTCGTTCACATCGTCAAAATTATCGCCGAAGTACACATCGTGCGAGAGAGCAAAATCTCCCGCCTTCCAGGAAAGGTTCACCCACGTATCAGGATGTAGGGCACCATCCTCCGGGACGGGTTTCGAAGCCAAGGATTTATCTCCGAGGTAAGGTGGGACATAGTCGCCTTCGTACCATCTTACGCCATCTATCCAGAAATCACCAACTGCAAAACCTATGTGGAGTGAGACGGTCGCTGGACTGACGTCCTCCGTAAAAACAGGAGTTGTTACGCTATATTCTACCCATTCTTCAGTCATTGTGAAGATCTGCTCACCATATGCCGTCCATGGATCTTGATTCAGTTCCGGCTTGAGCTCGATCTGCAGTGTACCTGTCTTGCATTTGAGAAAGGCGGAAAAAGTGTATTTCTTGCCTTGTCCAAAAACAACTCCTGAGGGGTACAGACCAACATTCCAGTAATCTGCAGGTGGTGCAGGAACCAAAACATGCAGAGAAAAGTCTCCCTCAATTGGGTCTTCGCGAACCGCTGCGTTCTCCAATTCTTCAACCACTTCTGTGGTAACGTCACCCCATGTGCCCCACGGCGCAGCAACACCGTCCTCAAAGCCACCGTTATCCAGTAGATTTTCGATTTCTTGTGCGTAGCTTGGACCGAATCCTATCAATCCTATCAACAAAGCTGCTGTCAACCAGACTACTCGATTTCTCATGATACATCCTCCTACAAAAAAGGTTACGATAACGACGACTATTCGATAAACAACGATGATTCCGCGACTTTGAGGGGCGAAATCCGCAGATACCCTCATACGCGGATATAATATTCACCAACTCTATTTATACCAAATCAGCCACTTTCTCGTCAAGGATAAACTATACTTTTAGGGGGATTTTGTATTACTATTTTCGAGAATTATTTTATACCCCCCAACAAATTTATTTAACGTTTTTGCATCGAAGCAATCTTAAAATAATAAGAGATTATCCGAATAACCGGGGCGTTATGAGGACGAACGAAAAGTTCGAGGCCAAGTCGGCAGGCCAAAAAGGCTCGCCAGGCGTGGTCTTCTCCACGTTGAGAACATTTTTTCACCGACAACGCAGGCATCGGGCTTCCCTTGGGGATAGAGCGGGTTATTTGGATAGGCTCTTATGCTGACGGGAAGGTCCAATGAGCAAATCAGGAACTCAAGCTATTGCTCGGACTTACCTATGTACCATCTGCGAGGAACGTCTTCGCCGGTGGTTTCAGCAATCTCCGAGACATGGCCGTCCAACCAGCAAGTCATTGATACACCGCGGTGGCGAAAACACTCCTCAATCGCATACGGAAAGTCGCCAAGTGTTCCACCATTCCGCCACTGTGGCAGATTCATACTCTCTCCGGGCCGAATGTGAAACATATCCCCGTTGTCGTCCAGCAACTGCTCGATGTGGTCCTGAAAAGCAATTACCTCGCTTTGATGTTTGAATTCAATGTCAATATTCTCATCTGTGATGTAACCATTGAGACCGTACGAGCAATATGCGAAGTACTGCTGCGCCGGTTTTCCCCAGGGCGCACCCCATTCCGGCCAATCATCCACTCGTTCTGCGGCGGGACAGGCATAGATTTTTTTGTTCTCGGCGTATGGAAAGTATGCAATTCCCCAATAAGCAAGAGAATCGTTTGGCCCGTATTTCTTTACCACCGATGGATTTGTGTGGGCATTATCCCAGAGACCGTTATTAGGCGAGTCATGCGTCTTTCCATCATGGTCGTCCGCGTACATTCTCAGTGCGAGTACTAACCCTCCGACATGTACTTTGCAGACGGTTTTTCTTGCCTGTGCCCTCGCCGCCCTTAGAGCAGGCATAAGAATCGCTAATAGCAGTGCTATAATAGCAATCACAACTAATAATTCAATTAAGGTGAAGGCCTTTTGCTTTTCCATCCTGTTGCCTCCGGAAAAAGCATTTTTTTACGCTGTGTCTGTTTATCACATAAAATAATACCAGAAATCATCGCCCGATTTCAAGCTTTTTTTGCAAATATATCTAAGCACACTGTTGAAGGGGATTAACCAATGCGATATACGATATACGCAATCCGCAATACTACACCTGTCCTGAGCGTATTTATACTGAGCTTCGTCGAAGTAGTCGAAGGATACCAATTTAATTGGCGGGAATTGAGTGGCTGGGCTTAGTTTTAGGTTTACTCAAGAAAATCAGTAATTCTATCAATTATTTTTTCAGCCTTCTTGGTTTGGCATTCCCAAATTGTAAGAACTTTCCATCCCTGTCTTTGTAGAGCGCGCCGGTCCCTCTTATAACGTTCTTTGTTTGCTTGCAGCTTCGGAAGCCAGTATTGTCGTCTAGACTTCGGGCTGCGCCGTCCTAACTGACAGTTGTGCCTGTGCCACCAGCAGCCATGAACAAATATCACCTTTCTATGTCGCGGCAAGACAATGTCCGGGCATCCCGGCAGGTCTCTCCGATAAAGTCGAAACCTATATCCCAACCTGTGAACTATTCGCCTGACTGTAAGCTCAGGTGTGGTGTCTGTTTTTCTTATGCGTGACATGCAATACGAGCGCTGCTCTTTGGTTAATACATCCATAGTGAAAGCCTTCTGAACAACAAGCCGATTTAGTCTCGCTGTTAAGCTGTCGCTAATAAGCTTTCAAGAACTAAACACGCCACTTTGACATTAACGGCATTTCCAAGCGCAGCCATCGCTGTTGTTCTATTTGGCAGATATTTTAGGTCATCCATTGATTGAAGTCTCGCACACTCACGAACGGTCATATAGCGCCGTTCCCATCCGACAATTGGCACCTGCGTAGTGGTCATTGCGACTAATGATGGAGATGTCGTCGGCCGTTTGACTCTTACACCTGACGCTCTAAATTGAATGACATATTTCCATATATCTCGTTCCTCCCCATGGCAGTTCCATTCCAGCTTTTGCAGGCTTGGCGGAAACTGCTTAATTTTTGGCATCCACGGTTTTATCCAATTCTGATGTTTCCTGTATAACGCCCGATTCCGTCTGATAAACGCCTGTTTCCAATCTGGAAACGCACCTTTTTTCGCCCGCGCATAGCTTGGAACACGTGTA
>JBDRTM010000070.1:0-8313 GCA_043824065.1 Planctomycetota bacterium
TCCTACCAAGGTACAGGACAAAAATATCTACGCAGTAAAGCTAAGTGATAGTCTGGAGGTTGAATCCTACGAGCGTCAAGGGTATCCGGTGTTAACTGAGTAAGAGAAGTATGCAGATGACCGAAAATCGGTTTGTTTACTTATATTGCGTTACGAATGAAGAGCCAAAACTGACAGAAACAGAGGATTTGGTAGATAACCTCTGTTTCTTCTACCATAGAGGCCTTTATGCGGTAACCAGTAAGGTCAAAGAAAGCGAATTTGGTGAAGAGGGCCTGAAAAAGAATATGGCTGATTTAGAGTGGGTTCAGGCTAACGCGAGTACGCATGAAAAGATAATAGAGCAGGTTATGGCTAATGCCGATGTAATCCCCTTTAAGTTTGGGACCTTGTTTAATACAGATGATAGTCTAAGGGCGATGCTGGAAGAGTATAATGAAGAATTTAAAACAATTCTGAGGAAATTAGAAAACAAGGAAGAGTGGGGAGTCAAGATTTATTGTGATATGGATAAATTAAAGGAAAGCGTTATCAACGATGAGTCGGAGATTCTAAAAATCGAGGGCGAAATCAAATCTTCCCTGCCAGGCAAGGCCTTTTTTCTTGAAAAGAAAAAAACCGAATTGTTGGCACAGGTGGTCAACAGAAAAATCAACGAATCTGGCCAAGAAAGTTTCGAATTGTTGAAAGAATTAAGTTTTGAGGCACGTGTAAATAAGTTGCTGCCGAGAGAAGTAACTGAGAGAGAAGATGATATGGTTTTAAATTCAGCCTTTTTAGTCGGCAAGGCAGGAGTGGGTGATTTTATCAATATGGTCGATACCTTAAAGATGCATAATGAAAACAAGGAGTTTTTCATAGACTGCACCGGCCCGTGGCCGCCATACAATTTCTGTGGGCTTTCAAAGCAAAAGGTACGAAATGCATAATGTGGTAACAAAATCAAGAGATGTAACTCTCTTAGAAGTTCTTGATAGGGTTTTGGATAAAGGTGTGGTCATATCCGGTGACGCGGTTATTTCTGTAGCTGACGTTGACCTTATATATTTAGGATTGAAGGTTTTGCTCAGCTCAGTAGAAACTATGGAGCAATCAAGAGGGGCACCAATTACCGGCCCCATGCAGGAGCCAACATAGCAATGGCGTTATATACTTATGGCATAATAGATTCCAGCGACCAAATGTTGGAATCAATTCATGGACTAAAGGATTTTGGAGTTTATAACATTCCTTATTGTGATATAGGGGTGGTTGTACGTGAGTTCAGTGAGCCGGTTCGGAATGTAACCAAAAGCGACGTTTTAGCACATGAGGAGGTTATAGAAAGACTAATGGAGTACTTTACCGTTTTGCCGGTGAGGTTCCATACCGTTTTTAATGGTAAGGATGACATTTTTTCCATGATGCAAAGCTATTATAAGGATTTTAGATACAACCTGGATAGACTCTATAATAAAGTTGAATTCGGCATAAAGGTTATCTGGCCGGCAGATAAGATAAGAAAAAGCATAAGGAACTCTCACAAAAAAAGTAAACATGAAATGCCAATACCGGATGGTTCGGCAAACAAAAAGTTTATGAGGAAGAAGCTTGAAAAATACAGGATAGACGAGGAGTTTGAAAAGAAAGCCGATAAGTTTATTAACGTTATGGATATATTTTTCAGCAAGTTTGCTGTTGAAAAAACACTTAAAAAGCTAAAAACCGAGAATCTGCTTCTGGATGCGGCTTACCTGGTTGAGAAGGACAGGCAGGATGATTTCAAGGAGGCCTTCGAGCACATAAAAAGTGCTCATATAGGTTTCAAATTTCTATTCAGCGGCCCTTGGCCTCCATACAATTTTGTCATTTGCCAAAGAAAAGTGACCTTCTTAAAAAACCCGAGCAAGAAAACTTGCTTGTTTGATAAACTAATCCAACATCAGGATTTGGTAGGAGCCGATAAGATATGACAATAAACCGGGTGGTCGAGACAGATTTTCCTGAAGAGTTTATTGAAGAGATGGAAAAAACCGATGATGTCCTTCCTAAAAAGATTGATGCTAATCCTGAAAATGTGGAAAAGGGCTTAGCAAAACTCGTGCTCACGCTGATAGAGCTGATAAGAAAACTATTAGAAAAACAGGCTATGAGAAGGGTAGAAGCAGGCTCGCTATCCGAGGACGAAATAGAAAGGATGGGTGAAACTTTGATGAAGTTGGAAAATAAAATGAAAGAGCTAAAACAAATCTTTGGGCTCGAGGACGAAGAGCTTAACCTGAATTTAGGGCCTTTAGGGGATTTGATGTAGGAAAGACGATGCCTAAAGAAGATTCTAAAATAAGCTGCCCAACATTTCAGAAACAAGAGCCAGTGCTCAAAGATATCACAGCTAAGATTAATAACGCCAAAGATGTCTTAGAAAAGGCTGAATTTGCTAAAAAGTTACAGGAAGAAGTGGATGTGCTTCTTTCTTGTCCGGATTACGATAAAAAAAGTATGGATTGCAATAATTGTCGTTTCATTGCGAACGTACGCACGAAAACAGCAGGTTTGATTATCAAGGCTGAAAAATTGGCATAATTAAAAAAGCGAGGAATAAACAATGGCAGAACAAAAAATGGTCCATGCCATACAAGCAACTAACTTGGCCGACATCCTCGAAAGAGTGCTGGATAAAGGAATTGTTATTGCAGGAGATATTAAGATTCAGCTGGCTGATATTGACCTTCTCAATATCAAAATAAGGCTGCTGGTTGCTTCTGTGGACAAAGCTATGGAAATGGGTATAAACTGGTGGCAGCAGGACCCTTACTTGTCTTCAAAGCCAAAAAAGGCGGATATTGAAAAAGAAAACAGAGAGCTTAGGAAGAAAATAGAGCGTAATGAAGAGCTCAAAAAGAGATTAGAACGTACAGAAACCAAGGCGTAAGAGGAACTGTATATGAGAAGCCTGATTTATGTCCCTGTTATCCATACAAGTGCTGACCTTGGTTCCATGGCAAAAGATATCTCAAAAAGAGGTATTAGAGATTTAGGGGAAGAAATCTGGACAAAACATAGAAAAACTGTCGAGAGTTTCTGGGATGCTATATCGGATTATTTTGATTCTTTGGATGTAAAGGGAATGAAAATATATCAAGATGGCATGGTTGGTGAGGGTGAAGTGGGCAAGAAAATAGTTGAAGATACCGCTAAAGCTGGAAGTAAGAATTATCAGTTGGTGGCAAAGCTACTTGAAAGAGGAGCTTTCTTAGTAAAGACAGAAGATTTTAAATTTGTTAAACAAGAATACGACAGATTACTTGCTATAACACAAGCCAAATCAATCCTTCGAAAAGTGATGGCATTTTTAAAATACAAGTTAGTAAAAACCATACTCTTAAATAGAAGAGATGCTTTTATTGCGAAAAAAATAGACGAAACACTCGGAGCCGGCGAGAAAGGTATTTTGTTTATCGGGGCCTTTCACAAGATTAAGAATAGACTTCCTGAAAACATCCAGGTTAGAGAAATAAAAGATACAGATAAAGTAAGAAGATACCAAAGATTATTGCCTTTTCACAACAAATACCGAAAACAATTTGACGAGTTAGGCGAATATATTATTTCAGAAGTAACTTAGTTAGCTCCAAATATCAGGGGGATGGTGAAAGATATCTTGCTTCTCCTCGCCATACCCTTAAAACCCAAAACGCCTTATACCCTGGCTCACCAAAGGTTGTTTCGTATCGGGTTGGTGGTTGACATCACGTGAAATTTATATCGGTTGTCGGCGCTCGAGTAATGCGATAGTCTTGAAGTCATAATGAAGAAGGATGGTTGAACATAACTGTAGATCGCCTGTAAAAATGCAAACATTTTTGAAAATATTCCTGCACAGATCTTACGTGATTCACACTACAAGTCACCCTTCCCACAAGCTGCAAAACATCAGAATTCTTCGAAAATTCGTGGTCGAGTAGGCGTAAAGCTCTCTCATTTAGGCATACTTTGTATTCTCTGTTGCTCCTCTCTTTCGATTAAGGAGTGCCACAATATTCTGCCTTGTAAAAGAGCTTCACGCCCCTCACGGAACCGTGCATGCAGATTTCCCGCACACGGCTCTTCAGCAAAACTCACTCAACGAGTGACAATGTTTAAATATACCATCACTCGTTGAGATATGAGGGCTATTTTGCCAGCGTAATGTTATCCATCTCTGTGTATGGCATACGCTACTCATCCCTCTACGCTTTACTGCCGGCCCCTTCGAGTGAGCATGGACTCTCAGTGGGCATTACCCCACCTACACCTCTAATATGAACCGGTCCGACTGCCATGCCGCCATACCCCCGCCTTGCCTCTTCAGCTTGGTGGAGGCTTCTTTTGAGAACGACATGGCTATCCCAAGTTCCGCTGTGAACCATCGAATGACCCGCCATGGACTCCGACCCCGGCACGTCGCTGACACACTCGCCATTATCGCGTGCAGCGCTAATGGCTTCCGAATGGAGAAACCCTTGGCCCAATGCAATAAGACATATTTCGGGGCTGAACACCTTCACTTGCGTTATGGCTGACCATTCACCTTTCCTTAAGCTTTGCATATCTCGTTACCTCAATACACATTAAGTTCCGTTCTGGCCCGGTGGCTAACCTTTGGCCAGGCTGGATTGTCCAGCTGACTCACAGCAGCTTACCTTGGCGCACTCTCCATTTTGTCTCCACAAATGTCATATTTGACGATTGATGGAAGCACCAAATCCCAAATTATTGCCAAAAAACAGTTGTTTTTTGGAAATTTTTCATTTTTTTCGGATTAAGTAGACGGAGGGAATGAAATGTATTAAAAAAAATTTAGCTTTTTTGGGGATAGCCTACCCTTCGGTTTGAGTTTGGCCATTAGAGAACGATAAAATACCTCTCAGAGCCGTACCATGGAAAATCCTGAGTTGGTCTAACTTTCTTCCGGCTTATGTGGACGTCCTCTGCCACCCGACGAAATAATTGTACTTTCAAGATCGCGATGATATACTGCGAAGTATGATATGCGAATGGAACGAGGAAACAAAGTTTAGCCACATGGCCGAGTTTGACCATCTGAAAGTGTACATGGCGGCAGAAGCAAGTACCATTCCTTACATTGAGGTAGCCACCAAGATGGATATGACCGAAGGGGCGGGAGGCCCTCGCAGAAGGTTCAAGTGGATGTGCGTCTCGACAATGTGGTTCTTCGGTCACTGGAGAAAGAGCCGGAACGGCGCTATCAACACGCCAGTGAGGTCAAGACCGACGTGGAGGCGATTGGGGTAGCGGACATGCCGGACATGGCTGCCAGCCCGGGCCCTGCGCCTAGCTCATGCTTCTCTAAACCTTTTCTCGGGTTTTCTTTATGGGATGACGATGCATCATAATGAGTTATCACGCCAATTAGTGTGGATAGTTGCATGGGGAGTAGTAGCAACTTTTTGTTTAATTAACTTATATAAAAATAAACCAATACTCTGGCAAGAGGCAGATTCAACAGCAGATAACAAAGGCTAAATGCAAGCGGGTGGTAAATGGTAAAATGAAAGAAGCGAATTTGCAGTTTGCGCAATATTGATACTTACTGCTTTACACATGATTATTACGGGGAAAAAACGCTCTATAAGGCCTGCGACCAAGGAATGGATATACAGTGCATGAAATAACATGCTTTCATCAAAGAAGAGTGTGCCGTTTTTGCACTAAATAGGCAAACTATACGCAACCAGACTCTGATGAAGTTGTGTAAATAAATTGCTTATGACAAATTACGCGATAGTGACTAAACGGCCCCGGCCACGGTTGTCGGTAAAAAGGACCCCGCCCACAGGTGGCGGTAAAAAAAAGAACCCCGCCCACAGGTGGCGGGGCTAAACAAACTTCGCAGGAATGACAACCCCCGACAGTGCCGGGGGCTAACAATTTGGATTGCCGCCTTGGCCTCGAACTTTTCGCTCGGCCTCATAACGACCCGGTTATTCGGATAAGCTCTAATACGTCCACACACAAATTGTTGTCACTCTTTTGGTGACTGTTAGAGCCAAATGCACGAAAAGGAGCAAAAACAATAGAAATATCCGGGTGGATTTGATAGAATAGCGTATTGGAAGGTTTTGGGAATGTTACTAAAGTAATCTAAACGTGGAATTCCGGGTCATGCTGAGTGTGAGGAGAGTTCGTACGAGGTCAGTTAGGGGGGATCTTAGTGCTATCAATAGGGAATGGAGCAGATACGCATGATAAACCAAGGGCGGCATCGGTGGAGTTTGTTGGCGATGACCTGTGTAGTCGTCTTATGGGCCGCGCGGCCCGGCATGGGACTTGTGGTGAGCGAGGTGATGTACCATCCGGCCGATTTCCGCTTGTCATATTTCTTGAGTGTGATAATTAATGAGTTCTGCAAAATTGAGGTTAGGCATACTTTGAAAAGAAAAAAATCGTTTTTTGTTTTTTTCTTTTCAAACAACAGATTATTGTATAATAAGCAGTTAGGTGATTATTTAAGAAAATCAAAAAACAGAAAAACAGATTTTCTTCAATAATATATGCCTAACCTCAATTTTTCAGAAGCCTTATAAGAAAGGAGCATCTTATGAACTACAGTAGGATTAACTGGTTGATTGTTTTGCTGGTTGTTTTGGCGAGCTTCAGCCCCCTGCTTTCTGGCGAAAGCAAGAAGGGGGCCAGGGAGCGACAGAGTGACGAATGGGTATCTCTATTCGATGGCAAGACCCTAAACGGATGGTCCGTCCATAGCGGTTTTGCTAAATACAATGTTGAGGACGGTGCCATTGTCGGCACTACAGTCAAGGGCAGTCCCAACACATTCCTCTGCACGGACCGGGAATATGGTGATTTCATATTAGAGTTCGAGGTCGCCCTGGATCCCTGGCTGAACTCCGGCGTGCAAATACGCAGCAAGATTGCCGAAGAAGAGAAGGTGTTCGTATTCAGTGGGCGTGACGGCAAGCCTCGGAGGCGAAAGGTACCGCCGGACCGTGTCTATGGCTATCAGGTGGAAATTGCGACCGAGAAGGGAGGTTCCTCCGGAAGCATTTACGACGAGGCCCGCCGCGCTTTCATGCTCGCGAGCACAACGTCCGACCCGGCTGCCAGCAAGGCGTTCAAAGACGGTCAATGGAACAAGTTCCGCATCGAGTGCAAAGGCGACAGGATCAGGACGTGGATCAACGATGTCCCTTGTGTCGATTTGAGGGACGGTATGACAAGCCGCGGCATCATTGGTCTGCAAGTCCACGGTGTAGGAAAAGACGCCACTGCCTACCAGGTGCGTTGGCGTAATATCCGCATACAGGCAGAGGACCAGGGCGTTGAACCGCCTGTTGTATCCGGCCGAGAATCAGTGTTGCGCTGTACCCCGACCTGGACCGGCAAGCGGATGGAAGACGGTCGGCCGTATGTCCCGGATGACATTCTGGAGAGGATGAAGAATGTCTCGATAACACAGGCCTGGAGTATTGTCAGGGGTGCCGGCTACCGCAACTGTTACGAGAATGCCGCCGGCTGGGTAGTAATGTATCCCGATAAGGCGATTGTCGGCCGAGTGCTGACTGCTCAATACATGCCCTCACACCCCGACTACAATCGAGCGATTATGCGTCAGGGGCGCGCCGAAGGCCGCATCGGTAACTCAAATTCATGGCCGATTGACATGCTGCAAAAAGGCGACGTGTATGTCGCAGACTGCTTTGGTAAGGTCCTCGACGGCACCCTGATAGGTGACAACCTGGGTAATGCCATCTATGCCAACTCCGGCAACGGCATCATCTTTGATGCCGGTGTTCGTGATTTGGAAGGTCTTGAAGCGATTAAAGGATTCAACGCATGGCATAAAGGTGCGGATCCAAGCTTTCTCCGCGAAGTGATGATGACCGCTATCAACGTCCCGATCCGTATCGGCCGAGCCTTAGCGTGCCCCGGCGACGTTGTGCTGGCAAAGCGCGAAGGCATCGTCTTCATCCCCGCCCATCTGGCTGCAAAAGTTGTCACGGAATCCGAGGCTTTAAAGCTGCGGGATATGTTCGGGCACCAACGCCTGAAGGAAGGCAAGTACACACCCGGACAAATCGACACCAGATGGACGCCGGAGATTCAAAATGACTTTCGCAGTTGGCTCAAAAGTAACATTGACGAGCTGTCTGTGCCAAGGGACGTAATCGAAGGAATCCTGAATCCAAAAACAAGGAACTGGTAAATAACTCAAACTGACCGATTTTTGCTGTCATGCTGAGCAAAGCGAAGCATCTGGCCTACAAATGAGAATAATGTACACCTGTGCAGAGAGAGATTCTTCACCCTTCGGCT
>JBDRTM010000071.1:0-24100 GCA_043824065.1 Planctomycetota bacterium
CCAAAAAAACAAACCCAATCAAAGCCAATTTCAAAGGCAAAAAAATGACTGTGATCGATTTCAACTCGCTTATAAACTTTGGCCAAATTATTTTCATGGAAACATTGAAAAGGCCACCTCTTTTCATTAGAGTGACACATATTCTGTCATTCTTGATAGAATGTATTATATGCTACTTTAAGGGTATTTTAAGCACTGTAGCCCCAAATGCCGTGACATCCGTCAGAAAGACTCACTTGTCTTGGGACTAACACAACCGGGCCCGACTATGGACGATACGTCAACTACTACCGTTGCCGGCGAGAGTCGCTCCAGCGCATTGCCTCGCCGCCCTTTGGACTGGCTGAAGGTCTTCGGCCCCGGAGCAATCATTGCATCGCTGACGATCGGGACCGGCGAGCTGATTTTTTCGAGCCGAGGCGGCGCACTCTTCGGATACCGCATACTGTTTCTGTTCGTCGTCATCTCGCTGCTGAAGTGGGGCCTGGTGGTGGCATCATCACGTCACATGGTGTTGACCGGCGTCCACCCCTATCAGCGGATGCTCGATCTGCCGGGACCGCGCGGCTGGTTGCTGCTGGTGCTGTTCCTGATCGCGGCTGTTTGCTTGCCGATCTGGATCAGTTTCCACAGCGGCGTCCTGGGCAACTTGACCGCCTGGATGACCGGGACGAGCGAAATGTTGGGAGGCGGCATCGACTACCTCTGGGGTGCAGCGATCCTGGCCGTCGTGGTGGCGATCACCGCCTTGCGCGGTTACTCGACGCTGGAGCGCATTCAACTGATTATTGTGGCCGCAATGGTCTTCAGCGCCGGCGTGACGCTGGTTCTCTACCACCCGGATTGGCTGGAGCTTTTGAAGGGGGCCGTCATTCCGCAACCCTATGTGTACCCGCAGTGGCTCAGCGCCGAGTATCCGCATATCGCCAGCCAGCCGGTGTGGGTCGAGACGACGCGTTACGTTGGCGTTATCGGCGGCGCAGGTTTCGACTATTTGGCATACACCTCCTTTATGCGCGACAAAGCATGGGGACAGGCCGGAGAGGGTCCGGTCTCTGCCAAACGGCTTGCCGAGATCGCCGGTGACCCGGCACATCCGGTTCGCCGCTGGGTCCGCGCTCCGCTGGTCGATTGCTCCATCAGTTTTCTCGTCATCATCGCTTTCAGCGCCGTCTTCGTAGCTTCGGGAGCGTTGATCCTCGGCCCGCATCACAAGATCCCCGACGAGAAGAATCTGCTCAATCTCCAATCGGCCTTCGTCACGGGCATACATCCCTGGTTGCTGCCGCTGTACGTTGCTGGAGCTTTCCTGACCATGTTCGGAACGCTCTATGGCACACTGGAAGTCGCTTGCTGCATCGTCAGCGAGATGGCGCACGCCGTGAGTCGCAAGTTTGCCATCCGGCACGCCCGCCGCATCAGGCGCATAACGGTCATCTGGTGCGCCGTCGGTGCATGCGCAATTCTGTTATGGTTGTTTGCCTACCAGGCCACCGGTGCCACGGGCAAGCCGCGCTTGCTGCTGGCTATCCTGACTCCCGCCAACCTGTTCACCGGTGTATTAGGTTGTGGATTGTTTTGCCTGATGAACCTGTGGATGGACCGGAGATTTCTTCCCAAAGCGTTACGGCTGCCCAGGTGGCTATGGTTGTTGAATCTTATTTCCGGTTTCGTTTTTCTTGGCCTGGGGCTGAAAGGTTACTGGGACGACCAAAGCCGCTGGTACGCGCTGGGCAGCCTGTGCGTCATGCTTTTGGTCGCAGCGGCAGGCGCGCATCTGATCGGCAGATGGATTGCACCGGCAGATGAGAAAGACGCCTGATAATCGGCAGTATTCCTGATGGAAGTATTGAGCTCTTCGAGCGGCTCAAAAGCGATTGCATTGAGCGGTGGGTTGCTCAAACGCAGAATACAAATACTGTTAGATCTACTGTATGTGATTATCCCAGTCTGAACTACGGAGGTGTTTTCGGTTAGACTTCAAGGGTCAGCTTCAGGGAGTCTTTAGCGCATTCGGCATACATCTCGAAGGCCTCCGGGGTCTTGTCCCAGGGCATGCGCGGGGTGACAATCTCGGTGAGGGCCGAGGCCCGATCATCGAGGACCATGTCCACCGCTGTTTGGAAGAATAGACCGCACTGCGGGCCGACACAGGTGTTGATCTGAATCTCCTGGCGGAAGACATGATACCAGGGGAACTCCTGCAGCTCATAGTTCGGCACACCGAAAACGAGTAACCTGCCACCGTGCCTGGGCAGATACGCAGCGGTCTTCAGCGAATCGACGTAGCCCACCGCCTCAACTGCCAAGTCAACCATTTTGCCGTTAGTCAGCTCCTTGACGACCTTGACAACATCGTTTTTCGAAGCATCGATGATATGGTCGGCCCCGTAGCGTTTGGACCATTCCAATCGCCAATCAAGCAGATCGGCCGCAATGACCATGCTCGCTCCCATCAGCCGCAATACATGTGTGAATATCAATCCCATTGGGCCCTGGCCGACCACGACGCAGGTTTGGCCGTTTACGTCGTCCGTCCGCGTAAGCGCCCGAAGCACCGTCGCCAGCGGCTGGGCAATGATCATCGCCGCGGGGTCGGGCGTGTCCTTGGGCAAACGGGCAATAGCCGGAGGTCGAGAGACGATGTACTCGGCGAAACCATAAGGGCCGTGAGGCAGGGCCAGCACTAATGCTCCTTCTTCCCAGTCATCACAGTGAGACTCGACTACTATGCCGATGTTTTCGTGTCCAGACCAGCCCACCGGACAAGGAAAATCAATGTTGCCCCAGAGACCTTTGCCGGCGTATTGGCTAATATTGCTTCCACAAAGGGCCACGTGGCTGCACCGCACCAGCACCTCTCCTTCGACCGGCTCGGGTCTTGGAGCGTCGTCCAGCATCGCAATCTTTCTCGGCGCCACTATCTGGATTGCTCTCATTGGTAACCTCACAGTCTTATTGCTAAAACGTATATTCACTATATTGATGACTGCATCCACAAGGTTTTCAAATGGGTCCTCTGACGGCAATGTCGATCCAGAGTATTGTAACCTTGCTGGCTCTTACTACAATAATGTGTTACAAAATAAAATCAAGAATTTTGGAGAATAGTAATAGGAGAATATGGCAGAATAACACCTTTCTTACCTGGTTTATCTAATGATGCAATCATCTGCCTTAGTTTACTAATATCATCTATAAGTTTTACCTGCTTTGGGTAATATGAATGTAATTCATCCTCCGACAAATATCTACTATATATAATTTCCGTCATAGTCGAGTCATAATTAGTTCCTGTTGCGGAAACAGTATTTGTCATTCCCGCGAAAGCGGGAATCCAGCTTTTTCGCTCTGGACCCCTGCTTCCGCAGGGGTGACATCGTCAGTTTTTGTTTTCCGCAACAGATACTAATTAGCATTTTGTTTATGTCTTCCCTCTAACATTCTCTCGTCCAATAACCAGCGATGATTTCCCAAACCCTGGCGGCAGGATGTTAACGACAAGTAGGTCTTCTGTGCATACTGTGGCAAAACGGGTAATCGCGTGTCCAATCTTGTTGAAATTAGAAGAAAAATCTGGTAAAATATATTTTGGTTGATTAACATAAGTGGCAGCAGAAGCTATCAAATTTTTCATTATTGCCATTGGTCGGCGATCCGAGCCATCACAACTACAGCGATTCCATTCACGGTCTTGGGCAGTATTACACATTAGCTGCAGAAGGTGAGCAAAAAGACCGGGCGAGGGAAGCGATCGATGCGCTCGTCGGCTACTGGGTGGATAACGACCTGAAAATCGCCAAATATGATAGTTCTCTCCCGGCGGTGCCGATTCTCGGTTTCACGGATGGAAGAACGCTGAACACACGAGTGATGATGGCTTTTATTTAACAACCTCAGGCGGAAGCTCTTGGCGGAAAATGCCCGTGCCACTTCAAAACGAAAAGCCAATTGACATCCAAATTACACCTGAAGACTTCAGTATTATTTATGCAATTACGGACCGGCACGTTTATCGCTCGCGTAATTATGGCGATGAATATCTCGGACAGTCTTGGGAAAAGTTGACGGCAGAACTGCCAACGCTTAGCTCCCCAAAATTCGTTGTTGCTCACGGCTCTCCGGGGAGACTTTATGCCGTTTCCGAGAATAGAATTTTCGCGCATCTATTGAATAAGAAGGGGTGGACCAGAGGAAGTGATTTCGGACTTAGCAGGTATGCCGAGACGTATCCCTGGCTCATAGTAGACCCACACAATTCAGAGCGAGTATGGGTCGGATTCAAAGCAAGCTACGGAGCACTTGGTCCCCTTTCGATTCTACAGGAGAGTCAAGACGCCGGGAAAACATGGTCAAACGGTATGGCAGAAATTTGGCGAGTACTTTCAGATAAAGGTTTGCCAGGATTGATGCAGTTAGGCGTGCGATCAGAATTGAATCATCTCATCGTCGATGCGAAAGAAAGTGGAAAGTTTTACGGAGCTGCTGACCGTGGTGTCGTTATAAAAGGTGAAACGGGTTGGAAAGAATCGGAAGAAGGTTTCAATATTCCACTTGTGAAGTCGCTTTTCGTTTCAAGATATTCAGATTGGCTTTTTGCCGGTACACCGGGATGGCTGTACATTTCAAAAGATGGAGGCGAAACATGGCAAGACGGCAACCTCTGGTTGCAGTTCGATAAAAACACACGACGCGAATTAGGCGGCGCATCTTTTATCGATGCTTACTGGCGAGCAAGGTACTACGGTTTTATTGATGATGAGACCGCAAACAAACCATTTGAGAATTGACAGCATCAGTGAGTTATTGAAAATAAGAAATATGTGAACATTTTCAATGTCCTGTTTTGGTTCCACTCTTGATAAAGGGCCGACAGTGCTTCAAACTGTCAGCCCTTCAAGCAAAAGAGATGGTGTGTGGTATATAGATACCTGTGGCGATCATCTTTTCATAGATTTTCAGAGGGCCCGGCTGACCGGCGAGATTGGATTTGCATGTTTCTGTCATACTCCATAGTAAAGCTGTATTTTACAACGGTCGCACTGCTGTCAACACTATTCGGTGCCAGCTTCAGGTCCCAGCGTAAAATGCCCTTCTTTCTGTTAGTACGCAGATAATCGCTGTCCTTGCTTAACTGAGGCTCGGTTTTTTCTAATTCTATTTTGATGGAAGTATTATCCGTGTGGGGCAGGCGGTCCAGCAGCCGCAGCTCGACAGATGTATTTTTGTAATTGCTCAGAGCGATACGGTAGTGGAAGGTATCGATGCGATTTCCACCTTGGATTCGTGTCTTTTTGTCCTCAAGCTCGCGGGCCACCTGAACCTGTGAATCTATGCCGAAGCCTGCCGTAAATTTTTCGCCGATAGTAACCCCGCACCAATTGTCCCCTGTGAGCAGAACCTCTCGTCCGGTGGGATTTCCGCGGGTGCCTCAGCACAATTGGTGCGGGGTAACTGGCTTTTGCCGACGAATTCACCATTGCGGAGAATTAAAAGTGCCTAAAGTGAGCTAAAGTGCCTAAAGTGAGCTAAAGCTGCCTAGTTGTAGAAGCTTGTTTGTCGGTGTCGAAGCTGGTATCGAAACTGGAAGCTCGATATTGGATGCTCGAGGAAAAGCGAGTTTCAAGCTTCTATGACAAGCATCGATACGAGCATCGACAACCTTAAACGAAAACTGCACTTTAGGCACTTCAAACTTTAGGCACTTCAAACTTTAGGCACTTTCTAATTTCCTTCGGGAGTCCCTTCATCATTGGATTCGGCAGGTGAGGCAATTCGTTCAATTCGGCTCTGAAGGTCGCGAATGCTTTGCCGCATCTCAGGCAGATATTGTATCATGCCGTATGCTCGCTTGCCCAGGTTTGCCTCGATAGCAGGCGCACCCAGGACCACTTTGCCGTCTGGAAGGTTGTTAATAACACCAGCCTGGGCTGCAATCGTAACATTGTTTCCGATGTTGATATGACCCACAATACCGACCTGCCCACCGACTAAACAATGATGCCCGAGAGTAGTCGAGCCGGCAATTCCCACCTGGGCCACAAGCAAACAATGTGGACCGATTCTTGTGCCGTGACCTATCGTAACAAGGTCGCCCAGCTTACTACCCTGGCTTATCACGGTGTCACCAAGTGTGCCTCGTTCGATCCCACAGCAAGAACCGATTTCAACGTCATCTTCTATAACTACAATACCAGTCTGTGGTATTTTGTGGTGTATGCCCTTATGGGTGGCATAGCCGAACCCGTCTTCCCCTATTGTCGAATTCGCATTTATAATTACACGATTACCTATTTTGCAACCATCGTAAATAGTAACATTGGGATAGATTATGCTATCGTTACCAATTTGCACACCTTGCCCAACGTGTACGCAGGGATAGATTATGCAGCCGTCGCCAATTTTTGCCTCATCGGCTATTGTTGCAGAATCATGAATGTGGCAGTCGGCACCAATTTTCGCACTGTCAGAAATTGAAGCCCGAGGGCTTATACCTACCTTTTTGTGCTTACGATGCCCGTGAAGCAGCACCATTATCTGCATAAAGGCATAGTAAGGGTCCTCGGCTATCAGAAGAGGAACCGAAGTGGCGGGTGTTTCCTTACCCACGATTACCGCACTTGCCCTGGTCATCCGCAGTTGCTTCTCATATTTACGGTTGGTCAGGAAACTAATGTCACCTTGGCCCGCCCTGGTAAGTGTCGAGGCCGACTTAATTATTACATTAGGGTCGCCACAGACCTGTCCATCCACGTATTCAGCTAATTCGCCCAAAGTTTTTTCCTGCATATAGACACCTTTACTACGAGAAATTTCTTTATACACTACATCTGACATATCTGATTGCTACAAATCATAGGGCAATATCAAAACCTGGTTATTATAACAGAAAAATCGGTCGGTGGTCAACCCCGTAGAAATATCCTTTTTCTAATGTATCAGTACCCATTTAGAATTTCTAACCGGGTCAACTGCTCGAAGTCTATCTCTATTGAAAAAAAATTTCTCCTTTAATACCTTGTAAGAGGCTTCTGCAAAATTGAGGTTAGGCATATATTATTTAAGAAAATCTGTTTTTTTGATTTTCTTAAATAATCACCTAATTACTTATTAAACAAGAACTTATTGTTTTAAAAGAAAAAACAAAAAACGATTTTTTTCTTTTCCAAGTATGCCTAATCTCCATTTTGCAGAACGCATACTTTGTATCCTCTGTTCTGAATGAGGCTCTCGGACATTCCTTACGCCAACAAAACATCCAAAAGCTCATGTTGAAGGCTCACCAGGGGCTTCTTGGTAAAAGTTGTAGTATTGTTCGCAAATACTTTTACAGCCGGCCCAATGGGTATATATACTACCGGATTAGTTGGGCCAAAAACAGCTAACGTCCTGACCCCCAACGCCGCTGCCAGATGCGTAATCCCACTATCGTTACCGATGAATCCGTTCGAATAGCTCAAAAGCCCCAATACCTGCGCCAAGGACAAATCCCTCAGGCACCTTGCAAACCTGCTTATTTTCTTAATTGTTGCATCGTTGAATCTGTCCACCTCAGCAGGCCCCAATAGGAAGATTACTTCAATACCTTTTGAATCAAGCTCTTTGGCCACAGCCAAAAAATTATCAAGGTACCAGCATTTACTTAGTCCACCACTGCCCGGCTGAATAACCACCAGCTTCTGACCAGGCTCAAGGCCTGTTTCTTTCAGCAGTTCCTTACCTTGGGCTATATCTGCGTCGGTTGCTTTTATTGAGCAATCACCCGGCCTAACCGGCCGGGCCTGCAAAGATAAACCGCTCTGGCTGATAAAATGCTCTATGTAAAAGTCGGTTAAATTTCTGGAGAAACCTTCTGGCGGCTTCATAGACAGGGTTATAACTTCAGCACTGTGGCTGCAATTGGCGGTGAAAATCAGATTTTGTTCAAAGTTGCTGTCCGGCTCACCCAGAAATGTCGCGATCCAGGCATAACCGGAAAATGTGCTTATCAAAGGGTCACCGTCTTTTAAATCAAATGTTTTGGTATCTACGAACAATCGATGTAAAGCTATCGAATCTATGGAGCTGATGCTGTCAATACACGTCCTACCTGGTAAAATACCGACATATTCACTATGCCCAAGAATATCAACACTGCCTAATCCGAGAACATCTTTCATAAACGCAGCTAACGGCAGCGTCAATATACAATCGCCAATCGCGCCCGGCTGCAATATTACTCCTCGCTGTGCTTTCCGCGCAGCTTCAGCGCCCTTTTCCCTGAGCAGGTCCAAAATGTTGTCGGGTGTCTGCATATCTGACAGTTGGTTAATTTGTTAATTTTTTAATTGGTTATCACGAAAGTGCCTAAAGGGCCTAAAGTTTGAAGTGCCTAAAGTGACACTTATGTGTCATCCTGAGGCGAAGCCGAAGAGCCTGCCCTGAGCTTGCCGAAGGTATATGGCCAACGAAAAAGAGATTCTTCTCTTCGCTCAGAATGACAGCTTTGCTGTCACTTTAGCTCACTTTAGGCACTTTTAACTATTTCCGTCTGCCGCCTTGTCAATCCATCCGCCGCTAAGCGCAATAAAAACCTTTTTCCCATCGCTTACCATTTTACTCTATAGGCAATACGAAATTAGTCTTGAGGATAAATAATTATACGGTCGTGGATAACAGTTACTAAATCGTCTTTACCATCGTTTGTTACGTCAGCGACCTTTAATTCTCGCGGCTCAACGTTGGGCTTAGGGGGCCCCTTATCGCGGTAACTTTTTTGCTCGAATATCTTAAAACGCATCGCAGGAATCGGCTTGAGACCTGCGTCAAGAGCAAGTATTTCGATGTGATTGCGCCTGCATTCTACCATAATAATATCGGTTCGGCCGTCGTGGTTTATATCTCCCGCTGTAAGGTTACCGTATATGCCCTCTTTTATTTTTGTCTCATAGTTGAACGACTGTTCCAAATGCCGCCCAGCATCACTGCCGCTCGGCCCCGTTATAAGTGCAAACTTCCCGCTGTCGAACAGCAGCAGGCTTTTAGACTGGTTACCTGTAAGCGGTGCGAACAGCATCTTGAGATGTACCGCAGTATTCCACTTGCTGACATCCAGTTCCTTTTCGATACGATAGGTCTTGTCATTACCGGTTTTAAGTATCTGAAGCTGACCCTTTCGACCGTCCAGCAGTAAAATAGCGGGCCTGCTTTTCAAACCCTCGCCGTAAATACGCCTGTTAGAAGCGTATGTATCCATATCAAAAGCAGCTACAGCCGATATTTGGTTCTCCGTACTCTTGGCGTTGTATTGGTCGATAACACTCCACTGCCGGCCATTCGAGAAAACCAGGCTTCTGGCGAAGTTCTTTTGTGCCACCAGAAGCTCTTTACCCGCTTTGCTGTCCACGTTGGCCAGGGCAATTGAACGCAGAGACGCATCTTTAATCAAACTGGCCTGTGCCTTCGGTGAGTCAGCTACTTCAAATTTCCTCTTTTCTGTCTGACGAACTAATATGGGAAGCTCATAGCTGACAAATATTAGAACGTCCTGTAAGCCATCCTGGTCAACGTCAAGCACTTTCAGACCGTCCGGATTAGAGGTGAGCTTCTTAAGCTCTAAAGCAGGCCCGGTTTCACCAACTTTTTTGGCAATCGTAGACTTTCTACCTCTACCTTTTGCCAGATCAGTTCGCCGTTTTTCTGTTGCTGACAGATTGTAGATTGTTCTGAGGCTTCTAATATTGTTGCTGTCTATGGATATATAAATACAGTCCACGCTGCCGTCGTTGTCAACATCGGCAAGCTCCATCGCCACCGGCTCACCTGTTAAATCGACAGGCTTTGGGAATGATAATCTGTCGTCTTCAAACTTAGTTAAGCCAACCACCTTTTCCTTAACACTCAAAACACCCAACTCGGTTTTCCCATCTTCGTCAATATCCACCGCGGACAAGCTCGTAATATCGGCAAAAGCAGGAAATCTAACCGGCTCAGCCAATCCAAGTCCTGGCATTTGTTTATAGAAGATAAGTTCTGCCGCGCCGGGGTCGCTAATTGTTACGTCAACCAGGCCGTCACCATCGAAATCGCCGATTACCAAATCGCGTTTGGTATCTCCTTCTCCTGAAGCAAGAGGGTAGAATAGAATCGGCCAACCGGCATCCTTCTGGTTTTCAACGGCAAGTTTGTAACAGATTAACCGCCCGCTTCCGCTGTCAACAGCTAATATTTCCTCACCGGCCACACCATCGAGGTTATGAAGTTTAAGTGTAAAAGGCCTTTGAATAAAAAATTGCATTTGAGGGCCAAGCTGTCCCGTTTTAAGGCCGAATCGAACGTGTACCGGCTTTTCTATATCATTTGTTATAAGTATAAGGTCGTTTATTTTATCTCCGTTCAAATCACCGACTTTGAGACTTAATGTTTGTGCAGAGGTAGGATATTTTACAGGCTCGGCCAACGAGCCGGCCTCTTTTTGAACGACGATATAAATACCATCACGACCGGCCAGTGCCAGATCGTCAGCACCATCATTATTCAGGTCGGCGCAAGCTAACATATTGGAAGTTAAAAGACCGTCATCAATCTTGAATTTCTTTATTGTTCGCCAGCTCAATTTAAGGCCCAGACTTGATTTTGGCTTATCCGTTTCAGCACCGTTGGACTTTTGTAACATCACATAAAGCCCTTTCGGCTCGCCATAAAAAGCCAAATCCTTCATTCCGTCAGAATTCAAATCTCCACAAACCAGGCTATACACTTTTTGCGAGACTGCTATACTGTGTTTCTCGAAACGGGTAGGGGGAGTGATTGTATTTACATCTATGTCATTAGGATCAACGGCTACTTCTGTTTCACCCGGCCCGACAGAGTCTTTTTGAATCAGCAGCTCTATCTTGGACTTTCCATTATTAACAATCGCAATATCATTTCGGCCGTCACCGTTAAAATCAGCAATCCTTAACTCTTTTATCCCCCAGTCTAATTTGATTATCTCTATTTCTTCAAAGCCATAATACTCTGAGAGGGCACCGACCTGGGACTGCTCTGCATCGGCTGTGCTGAAAATGGCACCTATGAAAAAAGCTGCAATTACAACCCTAAATATCTGCACAGTAAGGACCCTCTTTAGAATTTAACTCTTCATCTATATAGCAACAATATACATACTTACACTGATAACATCAATAGCAAACTCGTATCTAACTCATCGCGAAACTTATTTCGTTCTGTTGAATTTGGTGTTCTCCACAGGGCGCCTACCGGCGGATATTCGATATGTAGTCGTTACTTAAGACGACCCTGCTATTTTGTGGGATGCCCCAAAACTCGTTTATAAACGCCCTCAATGTGGCTTACTGTTCTGGCCCAGCTAAAGTTCTGTTTAACATAAGCTGCGGACTTGTGCTTTACTTTTTCTTTAAAGCCGTCTTTGATGAATGTAGTAACTTTCTCAGCCAAGGCTGTGTAATCGTCTAATTCTATCAAACAGCCCACCTGCTCGTTGATTGTCTGCCTGAAGCCTTCAGCATTGCTTGCAATAACCGGCGTGCCGCAGGCCAGGGACTCTAATGCAACCAGCCCAAAAGGCTCAAATCTTGAAGGAGCGGCTACAACATCAGCGATATTAAATAGCTTGACCATTTGTTGGTGGTCTTGACTGCCGAGGAAGTAAATATCGTCCAATTGCAATTGTTTTGCTAACTGCTCTGATTGCGCTCTCAAATCACCATCTCCTGCGATAAGGGTTATTGGCCTTTTGTTCTCCTGCGAATAAATCTCGGCTGCTTTGAGGAGTGTATCAAGCCCTTTTTGAGCGGTTAATCTTCCACCGAAAAGAACCACGGGTCTGTCTGTATCTTTGATAGAATAACTTTTCAGCAGACTCTTTTTGTCTATCTCAAGGGGCCTGAATACATTGGTGTCGGTACCGCTTTTGACAATTATTATTTTTTGAGGGTCGATGCCGTAAGCACTGATAGCTTGTTCTCTTTCCTGCTCGGTCAATGCCATAATAATCTGTGCGCCGCGAATTCCGCGCAGGGTGAGTTCTTGATACTCCTTATATTTTTTGAAGGCGTAGTATTCTGTCCCGTGGAGGGTTATGACATAGGGTATATCTAATTCTGCAAGGACCGAAGCAATGACCCAGCCATGATGAACATGGATAATATCCGGCTTAAACTTGGAAATCTCCTGTCCAATCTTCCTTCGAAAAGCCTGAACGTAGGCTTCTCTTTGAGTCTGGTTTAGCTCACCAAATTTCTTTCCTTTGCTCATTGGATGAGAGGCAAAAACCGGAAAATCAAAATCAAGGTCGTATTTCTCATTCTCGCCGTTGTTGAATAGAACTGCCTCAGCATAATACTCCTTGTTCCCAGCGTGGTGGTCGCAGCAGAGAACTCTGACCTCGTGGCCTCTTTTTATCAGGGACCTGGCCAGAGCATCCACGTAAATCCCTGTCCCCGCTCCCTTGAGGGGGAAGTGCATCATTTGATAGATTTTCATCGTAAACTACTTTTGCAAAAGATTTTTTTCAGTTCGAAATTTTAATCAGGCAATAAGTTGCTGCCGGCTCTTATCAATACTTTTTCGCATCTGCGGTTTTTCTTCTATGAACGTTACAATCACCTGCTCACGCATATCAAGCTTCTCCCAGGAAAATGTATTTGTATCACAACGACCTTGTAGCCATTTTAATATGATTATTTTATAAATCAATAGCACCGGAGGGATTTTACCACGAATTGCTCAGCTATTGTGGACTGTAAAAAGTTTGTTATAATCATTAGAAAATAACTCAAGATGACTTTCGGGCTTGCCTGTCGCGACTTGGCTCCGCCAAGCGAGCCACGGCGGGCAGGTTTACAGGGCAGAAGCAACCCAGCACCAAAACGGCGTGAGCTGACCCGCTGCGATGCATCGCGGCGAGAGCTCTTTTGGTGCTAAGTAGGAAGTGAGTCTCAAATTGAAGGTTCAGTGCGAACTATGTCCGAAAATGTGTTTGATTGAGCCGGGCCAAAGCGGCGAATGTCGGGTGAGAATCAATATCGACGGCGTGCTGCGAACGGTAGTTTATGGATACCCGTGCTCTATTAATATCGACCCAATCGAAAAGAAGCCGCTTTACCATTTTTTACCGGGCACCCCTATTCTCTCGATAGCAACTGTCGGCTGTAACCTCCACTGTAAAAACTGCCAGAACTGGGAAATATCACAAGCCAACCCGGAAGACGAGAACATCTCCGCATATTTTTGTCCGCCTGAAAGGCTGGTGGCACTAACCAAGCGCAATAATTGTCCTTCGTTGGCATATACTTACACCGATCCTATTGTTTATTACGAATATACTTACGATACTGCAAAATTGGCCAGAAGTGCCGGCATACGCAATGTTCTTGTAACAGCCGGATATATAAATGAACAGCCGTGGAAAGAGCTGCTAAAATACGTCGATGCAGCGAACATAGATTTGAAGGGAATTACCGATGATTTCTACCGGCGGATCTGCTCGGCGACATTAAAACCCGTACAGAATGCTTTAATAATAGCCAAGGCAAGCGGAATACTCGTTGAAGTTACGAACCTGATTATTCCGACGCTGAACGATAAGCCGGAGCAGATACGCGAGCTTGCTGGGTGGATCAAAGCAAACCTGGGCGGCGAGACACCGCTGCATTTTTCAGGATTTTATCCTCGCTACAAAATGCGTCACCTGCCGCCGACTTCGTTGAACACATTGGAAATGGCTCGAAAAATCGCAATCACAGAGGGCCTCGACTATGTATATATAGGAAACCTTCGCAGCAAGCAAGGCGAGAACACGTATTGTCCGGGCTGCAAAGTTCTGCTCATCGAACGCAGCGGTTATACTATCCTGAAGAACCAGCTCAAAGATGGCTGTTGCCCGGATTGTGGAAAAGAAATTTACGGAGTATGGAAATGACACGCAGAAAATTTATTCGCAAATTAATAAAAGCAGGTTCACCCATTGTCGTCGGCGTTTCATGGTTGGCCAAAAAGACTTCGCCGCGAAAGTTTGTACGGGCTATTCGAGTTAAAAAGTACCCTGGTCCCTTAAAGCCCTTACGAGATATTTCCAAACAAGGCAAATGGAGCGGGTGATATGGATAAGCAGTTAAAAAAATGGCTCGTGAGGACGTTTCTACTGGCTTTGGTGATTGTACCGCTAAGTATTGCTACTATACTTTTATGGAAAGCATACATTTCAGAAACTCCCCCCACCGGAGAAATAATACCCCTCAAAAAGGAAGAGCTGGCAGAGTTACCGAAAAGTGTTCTCCGTTCATCGCTGGCCGGCACATGGTATTCTGACGATGCAGAAGCACTGAGAGAACAAATTGAAAGCTTCTTCCAAAAAGCTCAGGTCGAACCGATAAACAATGTAATTGCTCTAATTTTGCCACACGCCGGATACCGGTACTCAGGCCAAACCGCAGTTTGCGGGCTAAAAACAACCGACAAAAAATATAAACGAATCATTATCATCGGCCCAAGCCACCGTATCTCGATGGAAGAGATATTGAGTGTTCCGAGGGTAACGCATTACCAAACACCTCTGGGACAAATACCGCTGGACGTGGAGTTCATCAACAAACTTCTGAAATATTCGCTGTTTCAGAACGTACCCCAGGCACACAAGAACGAACACAGCGTTCAGATTGAGATACCGCTGTTGCAATACAGCCAAAAGGACTTTAAGCTTGTGCCGATTGTGGCCGGCAGCTGCTCGTTACAAACAATCGCCAAAGCCGGTAACATTTTGAGAAGTTTAGTGGACAAGGAAACCCTCGTAATTGCAAGTTCTGATTTTGTACATTTCGGATCGAATTTTGGCTACACACCTTTCAAGGAAAACATGCCTGAGCAAATCAAAGAGCTTGATATGGGCGCGTATGAGTATATAGCCGCATTGGATGCTAAAGGTTTTCTGGAATATAAGTCCAAAACCGGTGCGACGATTTGTGGTTATATTCCGATTGCAGTATTGCTTTCAATGTTAGACGAGCCGGCCAGTGTTGATTTAACAAATTACACAACTTCCGGTGAATTAACAGAAGATTTCACAAATTCCGTCAGTTACCTTTCCGTTGCTTTTTCCGGGGCCTGGCAAAACAATCCGGTGATTAAACCACAGTCAAATGACCCGGCATTAACAGAGGAGGACAAGGAACAACTTTTGACTTTAGCACGCAAAACGATAGTTTATGCCTTGCGAAATCGACGGGTACCGCAGGCATCTGAGCTGGGTATTACAATCAGCGATGCAATGAGATGTCCCCGCGCGGCATTTGTAACGCTCAAGAAAAATTCCCAGCTCAGAGGCTGCATAGGTGATATTTTCCCACAGCGGCCTTTGTACAGGTCAGTCATTCGAAACGCGATTAACGCCTGTGTTAATGACAGACGCTTTCTGCCCGTAGCAGAAGCGGAATGCAAAGATATTACAATCGAAATCTCTGCGCTGACGGTGCCTGAGCCTGTTGCCTCAGCGGACAAAATCCGAATAGGCACAGATGGCGTCGTATTGAGCAAGGATGGACATTCTGCCGTGTTTCTGCCTCAGGTTGCACCGGAGCAGGGTTGGGATGTTAATCAGATGCTCACGCGATTGTCTTTGAAAGCGCAGTTGCCTGCTGAGGCCTGGAAGGAAGGTGCGAGCTTTCTGGTCTTCCAGGCGGTCGTTTTTGGTGAAAGTGAAAAATGAAATTTGCTCGCAGTTTGCTGATATTCAGTTACGGTCTGTTTACTATCGCCGCCCAGGCCTTACTTTTTCGCGAGTTTATAACTACCTTCGAAGGCAACGATATAACCGTTGGCATTTTCTTTGCTTCATGGTTTCTATGGGTGGGCCTGGGAGCAATAGTTGTTTATAGAGCCCAAAATATCGCCGAAAAATTACTTAAAAACATAGAGTATTTGTTTTTGAGTTATCTGCCTGCCTTTATTCTTCAATTGATATTAATCATACAGGCCCGCGAGCTTGTGGGCATAGAATCCTATGCCCTGTGGTCCGTTTGGGCCATTTTGATTGTCTCAATAATCGTAAATGCACCGGTCAGTATCATCACGGGAATGTTGTTTCCTACTGCCTGCCGATGGGTCGAGAAAGACCAAAAACTCCCCGTCTCACAGGTTTACATTATTGAGGCAGCGGGAAGTTTCCTCGGCGGGCTGGGGGTAACAGTTCTTTTAGCTCTTGGCATAAGTTCGGCAAGGATTTTCTTTATACTCGCCTTTATCGTCTCACTGTCGGTATTTTGGATTCGGCTTGCTAAGGCAAAAAGATGGATTTGGTTTGTTGCGCCTGTTTGTATTTTAGTTTGTTTGATTGCCGGTGCTGACAGGCCTCTGATGCAACAAGTGCGAATTATAAAGTGGGCGAAGTTATTTCCTGGGGATGAGCCTTATGGCTCTTTCCAAACTGCCCAGGCTGAATATCTCTATGGCGTTTATCAAAGCCAATGGGTAGTAATGTCCCAAGGCAGTGTCATCGAAACATTACCCGATGACAGCGCCGCCGGTCGAATAGCAGCTATAGGCTTATGTCAAAAACCTGATTCCACGAATGTCTTGGTCATCGGCTCAGGACTGGGCCTGTGTCAGCAATTCCTGAACCTACCACAAATTCAGACAATAAGCTGGGCGCATTGCGACAGTGAATATGTGCAGAAGGTCGATAGCGTTATACCCTCGGATTTCAAAATTATTGATGACCGATTGTATCGGCTGGCCGGTGACATTCGTTCATTGCTGGCCGAAGAGAAAAAAGCATTTGACATAGTAATTCTGAATTTACCTGATGCAACCAGCTCGGCCCTGAACCGATATTATACACTCGAATTTTACCGTCAGGTTAAGGCGGCTTTGAAACCAAATGGTATATTCCAGGTTCGGGTAGCAGGCGCCGAAAACATTATGGGCACCGAGCTTATTAATCTTGGTGCTTCGACTAAATTAACTCTTGAGAAGGTTTTCTCACAGCTTGTTTTAACGCCCGGTGAGGACACCTGGTTTATTGCATCTGCCCCTGCCGGCCACGAGCAGGGGCTCACCGGTGATCCTGCTACTTTGCGAGACCGTTTTGCGGGGATAGAGAATGCCAGCCGTGTTTTCACTCCACAGGCCTTGCTTTCTGTTTATTTGCCGGACCGCGCCGCTGCTGCTGTCAAATACTACTCAAGTGCGGATTTGCCTGAAGAGCTTTTGATTAATCGCGATTCCAGGCCTCTGACACATCTGTACAGTTTATTGCTTGCAGCAAAGCAATCGGGAGCACCGGTTACGAAACTGATCAAGTACTTTGCTCTTGCTGGTCCGTTGGCTTTTGTTATTCCCGTCTTGGTTTTCATCGTGCTGCGCATTATTTATATCCTGAGAACAACTCAATCGGATAGCGGAGAGCGTACAGCGGATAGTAAAAGCCTAAACGCTAAACGCTATACGCTAAACGCTAAAAAAGCCCCGCAGTTGGCCGTCACCGCCGGTGGCCGTCTGTTCAAGGCCTTCGGACATGTTGCCTGGCACAAGCGCGAGGAGCCCTTCCTGAACACGCTGGTGGCGTTTAATGGGTTCAACGGCACGATGCTCTGGAAACAACGGCTGCCGGAAGGCCTTATGGTCCACCGTAATACTATGATCGCCACGCCGGACACACTCTTCCTGGGCGATGACAAGTCCTGCAAACTTATCGATGCCGCGACGGGCCGGAGGAAAGGCGAAATCATTCCACCTGCGGACGTGGCGGGAGGCACGTTCTGGAAATGGATGGCGCTGGAAAATGGCGTCCTCTACGCTCTCCTTGGAGAAGCCGAGCAGACGGACGAAACAATGCGGTGGAAACGCCAGGCCCACGGCTGGCCCTGGACCGGCATCTCCAAGGGTTACAACCAGCCCGAGCAGCCCTGGGGATTTGGCCGTAACCTGCTGGCCATCGACCCTAAGACCAAGACTGTTTTGTGGCACTATCACGAAGACGAGCCGATGGACGGCCGTGCCGTCTGCATGAAGAACGGGCGGATTTTTGCCTTCCGGTTCGGGACTTATTTGACCTGCCTCGACGCGAAGACCGGCCGGGTCCTATGGCGCAAGACGAAGGATAACGCGCCCGATCTCTTCCAGGCCCTCGGTGAATACCTTCCTCGTCAGAGCTGGCAGACAAACTGGCGCACGACGGTCTATTTGAAGTGCAGCGATCGCGTACTGTATTTCGCCGGTCCGCAGATAGGAAAACTGCTGGCCGTTTCCACCGAAGACGGTCGGATAATCTGGTAGCACCCGTATGACAACTTCCAATTGATAATTCATTCCGATGCCCTGTATGCCATCAGTGGTCCCTGGGGGAACAACCTCAGCAAAAAGTTCGACCCACTGACCGGAGAGGTCCTGGCGGAGCTGCCCATCGGTCGCCGAGCCTGCACTCGCCCCACGGGCACTTCAGACAGTATCCTGTTCCGGGCCATGGGTGGCTCGGTTCGTTTCGATCTGGCCAGTGCTCGTCCGCGATGGATATCCCCCATGCGTCCTCCTTGCCATGACGGGGTGACAGTGGCCAACGGTCTGCTCTACTGGTGGCCCTATACTTGTGACTGCCAGTTTACGCTGAATGGCCTGACTTGCTTGGGCCGGCTGGTAACTTCGACTTCACCCCGAACATCGCCCGGCAGAATCGGCTCGAAAAGGGACCCGGCGGGACTGCTCCGGTTGAGACGCTGACTGCATCCGGCGCCGACTGGCCCACATTCAGGGCAAACAACCAAAGAACCACCACGACCAAGGCGGTCGTTCCCGAAACCAGCCGCCTGCTTTGGCGAACGAAGACGTCCGCTCTGGCAGGTGTCCGGCCCACAGCTCCTGTCGCTCTCGGCGGTCTTGTCCTGCTGGCCGGCTCGGACGGAGTCGTCCGTGCTCTGGACGGCAATACCGGGCGCGAGCAATGGAAAGCCTACACCGGCGGCGAGATTCGCATCCCGCCGACCATCTGGAAGGGCCGGGCCCTCGTCGGTTCGGGTGACGGCTGGGTGTACGCCTTTGAGGCCACTACGGGGCGGCTGCTTTGGCGCTTCCGCGCCGCACCGGCAGAACGCAAGATACCGGTCTATGGCAAACTGCTCTCCACTTGGCCGGCGGCAAGCGGCGTACTTGTGGAAGACGGAACCGCCTATGTCGCAGCCGGTCTTGTGAACTACGACGGGACTTACGTGTACGCGCTCGATCCGGCTACCGGAAACGTCCGATGGTGCAACGACACATCCGGACATTTGGATCCGGAGGCTAACACCGGCGTTAGCGTGCAGGGACACCTGTTGCTCTACGAGGACAAGCTCTATCTTGCCGGCGGGAACGCCGTTTCACCTGCCGTTTACGATATACTCGACGGAAAGTGTCTCAACGACCCGGCGCCTCTGGCTAATTGTGAATCAACAAGTCCGCGTGGTTGGGAGCTTTCCCTGGTAGGCAATCGAGTGATCGCCTGCGGGCGTCCCTTCTACTCCCGTCCGGATATCCCCGTGTACGACCACACAGTGACCAAGAAGCTGCTGCATGCTTCAACCGGAAAACGCGACATTGTCTGGATAGACAACAACAAGCTGCTATGCTACGAGCCGCTCGACAAGGACGCGTTGAGCCGATGCGTGACGGACGAAAAAATCCCAAAGCATATTACACAGGCGTGGGGCCAATTCAAGGTCTCCGAGAAACCTTTATGGCAGCATGACTGCCCTGACAGCATTGCTGTTGCGGTAACGAAAAACGCCGTCGTGGTCGCTGACGCATCGCAAGTCACCGCACTGGAGCTCCGCAGCGGCAAACGGCTCTGGAATCACACACTCCCCTCTGCTCCCGTGCCCTGGGGCATGGCTATAGACGGCACGGGCCGCGTGTTCCTGACCCTCCTCGATGGTCAGGTGCTCTGCATTGGCTAGCAGAAGCCGTTTCAGCGGAAACTTTCCACTCGCAACCGGCAGCGCAAACGTGCACCTTCGCTAACGCCGACCCATGCGAACCTGCGCTACGGGCCTCACAAGCGAAACGTGCTGGATCTGTATCTCGCGGAGTCCGCGGAACCAACCCCGCTGGTACTCTACATCCACGGCGGCGGATTTCGCGGCGGTGACAAAAGGAGTCTCAATGCCAGTGAAGCCAAGTCCTACCTCAACGCAGGCTTCTCCATTGCAGCCATTAACTATCGGTTGACCGACACCAAGGTTCGGCATCACGCTAAAGGAGCAGCTTGACAAGCTGGGCATTGAATGCATAGTGCAATACCAGGATCCCAAGAGCGGTAAGGTTGTTCGACATGAAGAAAACGCCTTGCCGGCCACTCCCGTCGAGTTCATCCGCAGACAGTTCAACCAGCCAAAAATGGAAGATAATTTATTTACAAGTCCTAAGATTTAATGAAACCGTACTCCCGAAAGGGATACTGCGTATTTATGACACTGATTCCTTCATATTCACTGTCACATAATGCCAAACAAATGATTTCTTGTAAAGGGCACAATTAAATCGCGGTGGGTGGCAGGTGCCCCATTGAGCCCGGTTCCTGAGAACTTTATTTACAATCGAGGCGTATTAATATATGATACAGTGTTTAATCTTATGTATCCCGCCCGTCGTAAATGGGTATGTATCCCGCCCGTCAACGACGGGACGGGATGTATTTAGTCTGGCTAAACACATAGTCCGCAGTCCCGAAAGTCCCGACAGGGATGCCTTTCGGCAGGACGCCTTTCGGCGGATGCCTTACGGCAGAAGACGGGCGGGATGAAAAAGAAACCGCGGATTACACGGATTACGCGGAAAAAGAAAATAATCAAAAACTAAAATCTGTGAAATCCGTGAAATCCGTGGTTAAAAAAGATAATCAGGCCGTCACAGACGGGTTCTAAAAAAGGAGTTGACAGATACTCAAATGGAAAACCCACTATTAGTACCGTTCAAGAAGAATCTGCAGAGTGTTATCTATGGCAAGAGCGAATGTATCGATGTAATGATTGTCTCCCTGTTGGCCGGGGGCTCTGTCCTGATTGAAGATGTACCGGGCGTGGGCAAGACGACCCTAGCCAAAGCGTTGGCCAAAAGCATTGATGCCAAGTTTCGCCGGATACAATTCACACCCGATCTATTGCCTGCAGATATTCTGGGCTCTTCTATCTACAACCCGGTTAGCGGGGACTTCAGGTTCGACCCTGGTCCTATCTTCTGCAATATCCTTCTTGCCGATGAGATCAACCGTGCCTCACCCAGGACCCAATCGGCCCTGCTGGAGGCAATGAATGAGAACCAGGCGACCATTGAAGGCAAACGTCATCCACTGCCAAAACCGTTTATGGTGATTGCCACAGAGAATCCCATCGAGTTCCACGGCACTTATCCCTTACCTGAAGCCCAGATGGACCGTTTCTTAGTCCGGCTTGCCATGGGGTATCCGACAGTCGAAGTCGAGGTCGATATTCTCAAGTCGCATGCCCATACCGAGCCGCTCGAGAAGATACAGCCGGTACTCCAGCTTGAACAGGTCCGCAAGCTCCAGCGAGAGGCGGCCAACGTTCACATGGATGACTCTATTCTGGAGTATATCGTTGAAATCGTTCATACTACCCGCCGCGATAATCGTCTTCAGCTTGGTGTCAGCACTCGCGGAACCCTGATGATGTACCGAGCGGCCAGGGCACGTGCATATTTCCAAAAGCGCGATTTTGTCATTCCCGACGATGTGTTGTGGATTGTCCCCTATGTATTGCCGCATCGCACTCTTTTGGCCTCTAAAACCCGTCACAGCGGTACTACCGCCAAGCAGATTGTCATGGACATCGTCGGCCGTATCAAAGTACCGGTTTGAAGAGACAACTGTCACGATGAAGAAAACCGATGGGAGATTATGTTTTGGCTTGACCGATGCCGGCAAGATGGTTCTGCGCGGGACCGGCTTTGTTGCTTTAGCCGTCCTGATTGTTCCTGCCTTCGGGGTACTTTCGGCTCTGGTCTCGGTCGTGCTAATGGCTTTGCTGGTCGGCTTTGTTCTGCGGCCAAAAATCCATATCAGCGGCAATCTGCCTGACCGTGTCATCGTAGGCCAGACAGTACGGTTAAAGTACGTGCTCAAGAACGTCGCCCGCTTACCGGCCTACAATCTCTGCGTGAGGTTTGCGCCGAAAGGCGTCCCCGCCGGAAGGCGTCCCCAAGCGGACAAGCCCAGTGCCCCGCCTGAGACAATTGAACAAGTCGGAGGCGAACACCTGATTTCGCGCCTGGGGCCCGGCGAGACTACCGAAGTGACTATTGCCACGAATCTGCCGTTCGAGAGTTGGACGGAGGTGTGCGGCTCAGAGCGATTGACCGGGGCGTTGCTGGACAGGCTGACGCACAGGGTTCATATTATTGAGGCCAACGGGGCCAGTTATCGTCTTGAGCAAAGCCGTAAACGTCTGGCCAGGCAGAAGAAAATATCTGGCCAGAATTGAATATTGACAGCCGGGGTGGTCTCGGCTATACATGTACCAGGCGGTACATTTTTGGGCCGCCAGGTGGGACACTTTTACTCCGCCGTTTACAATATTTATTATTTAATTCACAATTAAAGACGTGACACCTTTTCTGCCTTGGTTAATTCCAGCGGTAGGTGATGTGGCATGATATCCGACGTTAGGAAATAACATTCTTTAGAAGGTGGTGCAGCATGTCAGAGAAGAACCTTGATTCCGCCATGAGCAATCCCGCTGACGGCACGGCGGAAAGACACATCTCCGAAGTCCAGCACCAGGAGTCCTTACTTAAAACCGGCGCCCTACAGATCGCGATTTTTAACAGCGCCAACTTCTCGAGCATTGCCACCGACGCCAAGGGCGTGATTCAGATCTTCAACGTCGGCGCCGAGCGCATGTTAGGCTATGCGGCTGACGAAGTGATGAACAAAATCACCCCGGCCGACATTTCCGATCCGCAGGAAGTGATCGCGCGCGCCAAGGCGTTAAGCACCGAACTCGACACCCCGATTGCGCCGGGCTTCGAGGCCTTGGTCTTTAAGGCCTCACGTGGCATTGAGGATATCTACGAGCTCACCTACATCCGCAAAGATGGCAGCCGCTTTCCGGCAGTCGTGTCGGTCACGGCGCTGCGCGACGCACAGGACGCCATCATCGGCTATCTGCTCATTGGCACCGAGCTCAAGGCGGGGGCCCTGCAGAGCGCGATTTTCAACAGCGCCAATTTCTCGAGCATCGCCACCGACGCGAAGGGCGTCATTCAAATCTTCAATGTCGGCGCCGAGCGAATGCTGGGCTACACGGCCGCCGAAGTAATGAACAAGATCACGCCGGCCGACATTTCCGATCCGCAGGAAGTGATCGCGCGCGCCAAGGCGTTAAGCACCGAACTCGACACCCCGATTGCGCCGGGCTTCGAGGCCTTGGTTTTCAAGGCCTCACGCGGGATCGAGGACATCTATGAATTGACCTACATCCGCAAAGATGGCAGCCGCTTTCCGGCGGTGGTGTCCGTCACGGCGCTGCGCGACGTACAGGACGCCATCATCGGCTATCTGCTCATTGGCACCGACAACACCGCGCGCAAGCAGGCGGAAGAGGCGTTGCTGCAAGCGGGCGCCCTGCAGAACGCGATTTTCAACAGCGCCAATTTCTCGAGTATCGCCACTGACGCGAAGGGCGTCATCCATATCTTCAACGTCGGCGCCGAGCGCATGCTGGGCTACACGGCCGCCGAAGTGATGAACAAGATCACGCCGGCCGACATTTCCGATCCGCAGGAAGTGATCGCGCGCGCCAAGGCGTTAAGCACCGAACTCGACACCCCGATTACGCCGGGCTTTGAGGCATTGGTGTTCAAGGCCTCGCGCGGGATCGAGGACATCTATGAATTGACCTACATTCGCAAGGACGGCAGCCGCTTTCCGGCAGTCGTGTCGGTCACGGCGCTGCGCGACGTACAGGACGCCATCATCGGCTATCTGCTGATTGGCACCGACAACACCGCACGCAAGCAGGCGGAAGAGGCGTTGCTGCAAGCGGGCGCCCTGCAGAACGCGATTTTCAACAGCGCCAATTTCTCGAGTATCGCCACTGACGCGAAGGGCGTCATC
>JBDRTM010000072.1:0-4378 GCA_043824065.1 Planctomycetota bacterium
TACTTGTCCTCAATGGCTTACAGCAGAATGGGACCATCCGGCTAACGATTGGCGCCCGGCGGTCAAGGTTTACTGGTACGACGGCGGTAAGAAACCCGGCATGCCGTCGAAGGCATTTGACCGTGACTGGCTGTTTAAGGGTGTGCTGTTCAAGGGAGACAAGGGCTCGCTCCTGGCTGATTACGACTATCGGATTCTGATGTTAAGAGATGATATGACGCATTACAACTCGCCTAAGTCTGAGGAGCTGATTCCGCCGTCACCCGGTCATCACAAGGAGTGGCTTATTGGCTGCAAGACGGGCAAGCCGACACTCTGTAACTTCGATTACTCAGGTGCGCTCATCGAGAATAACATGCTGGCATTGGTTGCCTATCGCGTGGGTGAGAAACTCGAGTGGGACGCCAGAAGACTCAAAGCCACCAACTGTCCCGAAGCTGATCGATATATCCGCAAGACATACCGGAAAGGATGGGTGCTGAACGGATAAAAGTTGTCCTTATTTTTACTTCTCGTCGGGGCGCGAGTATCCACGGGCGTAGTCGGCGCGACAGCGTATCTCGGTCTTATCGGGGTGCTCACCGATTTCTTTAACAAGGGCGGCGTGCATCGCACGGACCCGCTTCCTGTACTTTTTCCGGCCCGCGAGATTGTTAAATTCACCCGGGTCGGTTCGGAGGTCATATAGTTCCCGTTCGGCCGGGTGGTCCGCGTCGGCTGGAGTGTGGTAAATATACTTGTAATTACCCATACGAATCATCACATTGCCGGAGGCAATGTCGTTGCCATAACTTCCAATCACACCCGCATTGTGCTCGTCGGACATAATAACGATGATGTTAGGCTGGCTTGTGCGTTTCCGTCGGGCGAATACCAACGGCGGTACAATAAATGAACCGGCAGCAAGACCAGCGCTCTTGAGAAAATCTCTTCTTGTTGGATTGCGCATATTTTTCTCCCTGTTCAATATTCGCAGAAAATTCTACTACCAATTTAAAACATATGCTCTGTAGAAAACTTTGCAAAATGTCATTGCGAGGCCCGAAGGGCCGTGGCAATCTCTTGCGCGACGGGCAGAAAAAGCCATCGTTGTCTTTGAGATTGCTTCGCTTCGCTCGCAATGACAATCTCTGGCCTTATGTTTTCTACAAAACAAAAACATAACTAAATCTCGACTCAATTGTTTAACCTCAACATCTATAGCCAGGAAGCGGCTGGAGAATCAACTTCGATATTATGCCGGATAACGCGCTTGGCCAAGCCGTTCATAACTTTAGCGTACTCTGGATTATTGTACATATTCTTAGTTTGTTCCGGGTCCTTGAGGCGGTCGAAGAGCATGTGATTACCATTGGCTTTTAGCACAAGCTCGTATTCGGGCGTAAAAATGCCCGCCGAGACGAGTGAGGAATGATGAATCATTGCCTCGTCCGCCCATTCGGTCTTTTCACCCTTCCCGGTCGGAGTCGAGGACAAGCGCAATAGACCGGAAGCATCTCGTCCCTGCTCTCGTCCGCAGGGCTTAATTCCTATCAGGCCGAGAAGGGTTTGCTGCACATCAACATTGGTAACGAATTGGTTAATCACGGTGCCGGGGCGAATCTTTTTCGGCCAGCGAACGATAAACGGGATTTGGTATGCGGTCCGGTACCATTGGTTTTTTCCGTAAAGACCGTGCTCGCCCATATATTCCCCGTGGTCGGTCGTGAAGACAATGATTGTATCGTCGAGAATGCGCTTGTCTTTTAGGGCATCGAGGATGCGTCCGACGTTATCGTCGATGCACTTGACGAGGCCGCAGTAATGTGCCTTGCTCTTTTGCATTACCTCAGCGGTTATTTTGCGGCCTTTCTTTGGCGACGATTCTTTAAAGTTATTCGGAACAGTCATATCTTCGGGCCGATACATACTCATATAAGGCTGGCGCACAGTAAACGGCCCATGAGGGTCAGGGATGCTCACCATATAGAAGAAAGGTTTTCTTCTGGGCTTTTTAATAAATTCAATTGTTTTATCAGCAAGCCAATCGGTGGTAAACGTCTTTTCGTCTCCAATCACTTTATACGGAGACACCTCCGGATTTCCCTCGGGCTGTTCGACTATCTTTTTCCAGTGGCCGCGATTGAACATAAAGCGGCAGTCTGCAAAGCCCATCGAACGCTCCGGCCTGACCCAGCCCGGTTTCGGTGTTCCGTCAAGGTGCCATTTTCCTGCATAGCCGGTTTCATAGCCATTGTTTTGCAGGATGTGAGCGATAGTTACCTCATCGCGATTCATTTCGATGTTGTTTTTGTAGGCGCCGTGGGCGTGGGGATAGCGCCCGGTGATAAGGCAGCCACGGGACGGCGTGCACACTGCGCTGTTGGTAAAGAAGTTATGGAAAATAGCACCTTCTTCGGCAAGAGCATCGATGTGCGGCGTCTTTACGAGGACCTTCCCATAGTTGGGCGTGCGAGTCAGCTGCTTTGCATAGACACTAAGGGCCCAGCAGCTTAACTGGTCGGTGTGAATGATTAGTAGATTGGGATTTTTTTTCTTTCGCTGGATTGGTTTGGGTCTGCCAATTGTCACCGCCGGCAGCGCCAGCGTCGCCGCTCCTATGCCCACAGACTTTAAAAAACGACGACGTGTGTATCTTTGTTTGCTCATGTATATTGCCTCCTATTGATTGGAGATTGTTTAACCGCTTTTTGATGGCTTTTAGAGCGGCCGAGTGTGGCCCTGTTGTTTGTACTTTTCCAGCAGACTCGTCAGTCGCTCAACGATTTGGGGTTGCTCGCTCCAAAGATTCCTTGACTCGGCGAAATCATCTTCCAGATTGTAGAGCTGCCCCTTCGGCTCACCCGGCTTTGGCTTATATGTTTTGGGTTTGCTGAAACCGCCGGAGCCGCGACCTAATATGAGCTTCCACTGTCCCCGGCGGATGGAGAACATCCCTGAGCCGGAATGATGCACAATGGCTTCGCGGACTGGCTCGGCCAACTTTTTATCTAATAAGGCCGGCAGTATGTTGAAACTGTCTTCGCCGGCATTATCAGGCAGCTCGGTACCAACAATCGCCGCACAGGTTGCCATCAGGTCTGTCAGGCAAACAAGCTCATCGCTGATAGTGCCGGCGGGGACTTTACCAGGCCAACGGGCGATAAAAGGTTCACGATGGCCCCCGTCCCAAATGTCGGCCTTGATACCGCGCAAATCACCGTTGGGATAGTGACCGTAAATTTCGATAATCGAATATGGGTCCCGCTTGATTTTTGTCCGGCCGGGTGAGCCGTTGTCACTGGTGACAATAATCAGTGTATTACGAGCAAGTCCGTTGCGCTCCAAGGCCTTGACAACCTGTCCGACGGTCCAGTCCACCTCCACGACGAAGTCGCCATAGCCGCCGGCCTTGCTGCGTCCCTTGACAAAGTCCGCCGGGGCGATTGGACAGTGTGGTGCCGGCAGGGCAAAATACATAAAGAACGGTCTATCCGGTGATTTGCCGGTATGTTTGTCGATGTACTCGACTGCCTTTTCAGTCAGCTTGGGCAGAACCTCCACATGCTTAAAACCGGGTGCGACAGCTCCTGCTCGCCACCATCCATCTTCACTGGCTTTGCCGGCTTCAATAGTCAAGGTGGGTTTGGCCACGGGCCGGTCGTTCTCGATATAGCAGTAAGGGGTCATATCCAGTGAGGCGGGAATCCCGTAAAAATAATCGAAGCCAAGTGCGTTGGGACCTGGGGTAAGCGGTTTATTGTAATCGGTCTTTTTGTTGCTTCCCAAACCAAGATGCCACTTGCCGATACATGCGGTTGCATAACCATACTGTTTTAAGAGCGAGGCGACCGTCATCCTGTGGGTATCGATTAAGGCCGGAGAATAACCGTTGAGAACTCCTCTTTTCAATCGGCTTCGCCAGCAATACCGGCCCGTGAGCACACCGTAGCGGGTGGGGGTGCAGACCGCAGAGGGCGAGTGGGCATCGGTGAAACGCATACCTTCGGCCGCCAGCCGGTCCATATTAAGTGTGGGAATCTTCGATTTCTTATTGTAGCAGCCGAGGTCGCCGTAGCCCATATCGTCGGCCATAATGAAAACGATGTTTGGCTTTTTTGTACCTTCCCCGCCACCGGACAACTTCAAACCTTCGGCGCATCCCGGCAATGTCAACGATGCTATTCCCACGCCTATGGCTTTTAAGAAATTACGGCGGTTCACCCCGTTAGAAATCTTTCCTTCTATGGAATGACGCCAGTGTACAGAGTTTCTAACGGGATTCATATTTCGTGTCATAAATGCCTCTACTGATTAGTATCTATTGCGGAAAAAAAAAATCGACGATGTCACCCCTGCCCCTGCTTCCGCAGGGGTAAACTTGTCCCCGCGAAAGCGG
>JBDRTM010000073.1:0-2272 GCA_043824065.1 Planctomycetota bacterium
GCCGACTTCTGGAAAAACGATTCGGCAAGGATACAACCGAGCAAATCAAATTGAAATTGTTAGCCGATGCGAGCGAGTCAGCCGTCAAGGACAACGAGCTGCAGCCAATAGGCGAGCCGGACGTTGATTTTGAAAATATCGAGCTGCCGGCCAAAGGCCCGATGAAGTTTGATTTTGAGGTCGAAGTGCGTCCCGAGTTTGACTTGCCGCAGCTCGAAGGCATTCCGGTAACCAGGACAAAACTGGAAGTTTCCGACGAGCAAATCGACAGAGAGATTGAGCGATTACAAAGATGGTCGGGTATATGGACACCGCGTAAGGATGGAGCCGTTGAGCCTGATGACCAGATAATTGCGGATACGCTTATTAAGGCCGAGGGCATCGAAGAAGAACAGAAACTCGACAACATCGAGATATATGTAAGGCAAAATGGTTTTATTGGGGAAATCCCGGTTGAGAAGCTCGACGAATTACTGGCAGGTGCCAAAGCCGGGGAAACCAAACAGATAAGCGTCGATGTCCCAAAGACGTATTTCAGAGAAGAATATCGCGGCAAAAAGGTGGATATCCAAATCGCCATCAAAGATATCAAATGGCTCAAGCCCGCCGAGTTAGACGAAAACTTCCTCACGAGACTGGGTATCGAAGATGAAAACGAGCTGCGGGAAAAAACCCAGGACACGCTGCAGAGCCGATTAGAGACACAGGTTCGAACCCAAATGACCGAGCAAATCCACCAGTATCTGCTCGAAAACACCGATTTCGAGCTGCCGTTAGACGTTGTTGCTGCGCAGGCAAAGACATTGCTGCAAAGGCAATATACGAATCTGATGATGCGTGGCTTGCCCCGCGAGCAGCTCAAAGAGCACATAGAACAGCTTCAGGCCGGCAGTGAAGAGCAGGCCCGGGAACAGCTAAAAACATTCTTTATTATGGACAAAGTTGCTGATAAGCTCGAGATTGATGTCAGCGAAGAAGAGATTAACGGCCATATCGCCCAGATAGCCATTCAGCGGGGCCAAAGGCCCGAAAGAATGCGAGAGCAAATGGAACGCGATGGCTCGTTAGCTCAGTTCAAGTTAGAGGTACGTCAAAATAACTGCATCGCTAAATTACTCGAGACATCAAAAATAACGGAACAAAAGCCCGAAAAGAAAGCCAAAAAAGCCCGGAAACCCGCTAAGAAATCGGCGAAAAAAACCTCTGAGAAGCCAGCCGGGGCTGAGAAAAAACCCAAAAAAAGCAGTTAGACGCCGTTAGAAACTACATAACGGGGAATAATATATTACAAAAATGGGGCAAAAAGAGAATCAGTGAGTAAAAATATCCGAAACAATATTAAGTGAACTAAAGTGCCTAAAATGTAAAGTGCCTAAAGTGACACTTACGTGTCATCCCTTCGGCAAGCTCAGGGCAAGCTCTGAGGCGAAGCCGAAGGATCTGGCCAACGATAAAGAGATTCTTCCCCTTCGGCTTCGCTCAGGGCTAAAGGCTTTTTTCGCTCAGAATGACAGCTTTGCTATCACTTTAGCTCACTTTAGGCACTGTAAATTAACGAGTTACATAAAATCCAGTAAGCTTGAGTAAATTCATAAAGGGATTAATGAATGTCTATTGAACATCGTGCAATAAACATTGCGAGAAACAATATAGAGCCGTACCATCAATACGGCCAGTATCAGCGCTACCGCCAGATGAGTCTGGACGATATGCTGCTGGAAAACCGGATTGTGTTTCTGATAGGGCAGATATCGTATGAAAGGGCTGCTGAGGTCATTATGAAGATGCTGTATCTGGACAATCTCAAGCGTAAGAATGAAATCAGCCTGTATATCAATTCCCCGGGCGGCAGCGTTGACGATACGATGGCCATTTATGATACGATACGCTTCATCAGCTCGCCGGTAGCAACCTACTGCATCGGCAGGGCCCAATCCGGAGCAGCGATAATATTAGCAGCGGGCGCAAAGGGCAAACGATACGCCCTGCCACACGCCAAAGTAATGCTGCACCAACCCTGGGGTGGTGTTAGCGGGCAGGCGTCCGACATCAAAATCCAGGCCGAAGAAATCCTCAAAGCCAAAGCTATGATAAACGAAATTCTCTCGAAGCACACCGGCCAGCCGGTCGAAAAAATCGCCGCTGAGACTGAAAGAGACCGATATATGACTGCCGAGGAGGCCCAACCATACGGCCTTATCGACTAGGTGCTGCAGGAAGAAGACAACGCTAAAGAACCAGGTAAAACAGAAGAAAAAGAAAAGGAAAAGAA
>JBDRTM010000074.1:0-6067 GCA_043824065.1 Planctomycetota bacterium
AATAAATAATAAATAATAAATAGTAAATAACAAATGTGTGGCATAATAGCTTATCTTGGTAAAAAAGTTGCACAGCCAATCCTCATAGAAGGATTAAAGCGTCTGGAATATCGTGGCTATGATTCGGCTGGTGTGGCGCTGTTGGGCAGCGGTGCGATAAGAATCAAAAAGACCAGAGGCAGAATCTGCGACCTGGAACAGATTTTAGATGAGCCTAAAGGCAATGAAGGCCTTGGCATCGGTCATACCCGCTGGGCTACACACGGCGAGCCAAACACCATCAATGCACATCCGCATCTGGACTATACCGGCAAAATCGCTGTCGTTCATAACGGCATCATTGAAAACTACGGCACATTAAAGACTTGGCTCCGAAATGAAGGAGCCGAGTTTGCCAGCGAAACCGATACGGAGGTGATAGCAAACTTAATCGGCTATTTTTACACCAAAGACGACCGTGAGGAGCAAGAGAAGTCCGAGGTGCAGAACAAATTTGAGTGGGCGGTTCAGCGGGCCCTCCAGGAATTGCACGGCACCTTCGGCCTGGCCATTGTTTGCTCAGATTTTCCCGACACCATCATCGGTGCCAAAAAGGGCAGCCCTTTGATTTTAGGCCTCGGCGATAACGAATATATCCTGGCCTCGGATGCCGCGGCAATCATCGAGCATACGACCCAGGCAATATACCTTGCCGATAACGAAATGGTTACCATCACGCCGGAGGGGTTCCATACCAAAACAATTGACAATATCACCGTCAGTAAAGAACTACAGCAAATTGAATTCTCATTGGAACAAATCGAGCTGGGCGATTTCCCGCACCACATGCTCAAAGAGATTTTTGAGCAGCCCAAGGCCCTGAGTACCTGTATGGGCGGTCGAATCGATTGCCAAAACAACAAGATTAAACTTGGTGGTATAGCTTCGTACCTGCGCGAGCTGACGCGCACCAAGCGGCTCATCCTGACCGCCTGCGGAACAGCGTTCCACGCCAGTTTAGTCGGTGAATTTTTGTTTGAACAGCTGGCACGTATCCCGGCAGAAACCGAATACGCCAGTGAATTTCGATATCGCAATCCTATAATCGAGGACGGGACCGTCGTTATATCGATAAGCCAATCCGGAGAAACCATCGATACTCTTGCGGCAGTAGAGGAAGCCAAAGAGCGGGGAGCAACGGTGCTCGGTATTGTTAATGTCGTTGGCTCTTCTATCGCCAGAGCCACCGACGCAGGGATATATTTGCACGCGGGCCCTGAAATCGGTGTTGCCAGTACCAAGGCCTTTACCGCACAGGTTATGGTCCTGACAATGCTGGCGATTGAATTAGGAAGAAGAAGACACATCCGCAGCGACCAGGCAAACAAATACATCAAGGAGCTTTCCCAAATACCGGATAAGATAAGCACAATACTAAAGCAATCGGATCACATTAAAGAAATTGCTTCAGCAAATATCGACCAGGACAATTGGCTTTTCTTAGGCAGAGGTTTTAATTATCCGGTCGCTCTTGAAGGTGCCTTGAAACTAAAGGAGATAAGTTATATTCACGCCGAGGGTCTGCCCGCTGCGGAGATGAAGCACGGCCCAATCGCTTTGATTGTTGACGGTATGCCTGCGGTTTTCATTGCCACATCCGGGCCGCAGTATAACAAGATTATGGGCAACATTGCCGAAGTCAGGGCACGCGGCGGCAAAACTATCGTTGTCGCAACCGAGGGCGATGAGAATATCAAACAACACGCCGACCATTTAATTACCATACCCGATGCTCCGGAGCTTTTGCAGCCGATGCTGACTGTTGTGCCGCTGCAACTTTTGGCCTACCACGCTGCCGTGCTCCGCGGACACGACGTTGACAAACCCCGAAACCTTGCAAAAAGCGTTACAGTCGAGTAAACTGTTTCGCTTGATGATTAGAACAGAAACATCTAATACAGGCTGGTTTTGGCCCGGCTCAGCGGTGAAAAGACCTCGGCTCGGCTCTACCCCGTTAGAAATTAAGATTCCTGACCAGGAAAGCGGAAGATTGCCCGAAAGACACGGGGAGGGACCCCGCTTTGCGGGAAGCCAAACAGACGTCCGGAAACGACACCGGAGTTTTCTCCGAAAGTCCCGTAATCCCGTCAGGGATGCCTTTCGGCAGGGACGCCTTGCGGCGGAGTCCTTAGGACTAATGGGGTTTACCCTTGTGGAGATGCTCGTCGTCATTGCAATCATCGCCCTTTTGCTTTCCATACTTTTACCGTCGCTCAGAAAAGTCAAGTCTATGGCGATGCGCCTCAAGTGCGCCCACAACCTCAAGCAAATCAACTTAGCTGTAAACTTCTATCTTAATGAAAACGATAACACATACCCCTGTGCCCAGGACCCTCTGCCGGCGGGCTACTGGCTGTGGATGGGACGAGGCTGGCGCTTTCTCGTCGAGCCTTACCTGGGCGGCAATATCGATGCGAATAATCCTTCGGTCCTGTTCTGTCCACAGGACCACGTCTCCAAAGACAAATACGAGTCCACCAGTTACGCTTACTCGATGGCCTTTTACCACAGCCCTGAGCAGATTGACGATATGAACAGCCCGGCCGACACCTACGGAAATCCTCAGCCCTCTATTCCACAACGAAGCATGGATGTATCCAGGCCCTCCGGGAAGATTCTTATTGGCGAATGGCTCAGCAATCACTTACCCATTGATGATGACCAGGGGTGGTGGTGCTGGCAAGGCCGCAGGAATTATCTTTTCGTTGACGGCCAGGTTCGTTTACTTGACGCAAAACAGATTCGCCCCGCTCGGGATGGACTTCCCAACGCAAACCTGACCATCCACGGCATAAAAGGCCTGGACTATTCACCCTAAGTAAAGTCAGCTCTTGTTGGATAATTTAAGGTGCGGGTTGCTTTTTATTGCGTGTTCTTCCGGCTGCTGAAGAAGCTGCTGTATCCTCCGATTTGGGACCCCGCCTTGCCGGGACCCTCAGCATCCTTATCGGCGTCATCGGCCAGCAGTGCTCGATAATTTTTTACGACCTTCTTGTAGGCCTTGGCGTGTTCTTCAATTATCTCAGGCCGATAGTGCTTAAACCACGGAACTCCAAAAACGCGGCGGTTAATGTCTTCGGCAACCGGCAGTGTTTCAATATACTGCTCGATTTTTACAGATTCATCCCGCCCCTCGGAGGGGCTGGATTCAGCACCTGTACCTGCGCCACCTGTGGCGAGGTCACCACAGGTGCAGGCAAGGTAAGCAATCCGCGTTGGCCTGCCGTGTCCATAGACATCCATCGTCGTAAAAAGTGGATGCAAGTGAAGGGGCTTATTGCAGCCCGGATTGCAGGTCGAGCCTTCGGCACGAGCTGCTTCGCTGAATCTCGACAATGAAAGACCTTCGAGCTCCTCCGTAACATACTTAAAAAGCGGAAAGTACCAGCCGCCCTTGGTGGTGTTGCTGCCCTTTGGAGGCCGCATAGGCCTGATTCCCGCACTATCCTCGAGCAGGTCACAGAAGCAGTTCATTGCCTTATCGATTTCCGCCATTTGTTGGGGATATAGTTCCAATTGCACCAGACCGAATGCGGAGCTTAACTGGTGCATGCGATGCTTGAATCCACCGCAGGGCAATCCGACAAAAGGCTTAAGCTCTTTTAGTGTAATCTCATCATGACGTATGTAGTGGCCAAACAAAAGGGCGCGTTCATAGACCTTTCGGTCATCGGTAAATAATATACCTGCCTCACCGACGGCTAAAGATTTACCGGTCATCAGGGAAAAAGCCGCAGCGTCGCCGAATGTGCCAATTTCTCTGCCCTTGTATAAGGCGCCGTGAGCATGCGAGCAGTCCTCAAGGATTTTGAGATTGTGCCTGGCGGCGATTTCCATAATGGCATCCATATCGGCCGGCATACCTGCATAATGCACTACGATAACGGCTTTGGTTCGTGGAGTGATTCGGTGTTCGATATCTTTTGGGTCAATGCAGATAGTGTCGGGGTCAACGTCGGCGAAAACAGGCGTAGCGCCGAGCGAATAGGCCGGGGCGGCAGTGGCCCAATATGTAAGACTCGGTGCGATGACTTCGTCACCGACTCCGATACCCAGGCCGTACATTGCGCCCAAGATTGCAGCGGTTCCATTATGATAGGCCAGGCCGAATTTTCTACCAAGCATCCCGGCATACTTTTTCTCAAACTCCCTTGTTACTTCAAAGCCGGACATCTGCCCGGCCCGCAACACTTTCAAGACCGCCTGCTCATGCCGGTCGGTAACAATAGGCCATTTGAACATGTCCCCCTGCTCCGACTTTACTGCCTTTTCACCACCCAACAGCGCTAACTTGCCTTTCGTCTGTCCTTCTGAGACCATATTGACCAATTCTCCTTTCGGCTTGGTTAATTGGTTATCAGGAAAGTGCCTAAAGTAACAGCTTTGCTGTCATTCTGAACGCAGCGCAGCGAAGTGAAGAATCTCTTTTTCGTTGGCCAGATTCTTCGCTTCGCTCAGAATGACACTTGCGTGTCACTTTAGTTCACTTATTCTACTCACCAATTACCCGTCCTTTCATTGTTGTGCCAACTGCAGCGCCATGGTGGTAATGTAATATTTCGCTATCATATTGGGGACCTCCCACTCCGGCAGCTTTCCATCTGCTAAGTATTGCAGGTACTTTTCGGTAACTATTCGAAAGTGGGCCTCGTGCCCGATTCGATGCTCATCAGGTATCAGCACCTGCCAGGAGTTTGCCTGTCGTTTCAATGCTAATCCGGGGTACTTACTTTGCAGCTCGGCGAGAGCTTTTTTCAGAGATGCCGCCAGCTCCTCGGCACTGGCGCCTGGGGCCGGCTCAACGTAAAGCTCCGGCCGATAGTTCTGTTCTTTACCCTGCCGGATGATTACATTCGCTTTGCTGCCCCTGAACAGCGAATGATGCGTATCTCCACCGCCTTGCGGCGCCTGGAAATTCCAGGTCACCGCCAGCTTCACGTGCACGCCTTTCATTGTATAGACCATTTCTCCGTTGGCGTAATAGGACAGCAATCCTTCGTTATTTAACTTGCCTTTCAAAAAGTCCGGAAAATCCGGCGCTCTTGTTACCTTCTCGTACTGCTGCCGTGTGAGCATTGTTGGCCAACGCCTGGCCTCTTTCATCACGATGTCCTTTTGATAATCTATTGGCTCATCCGGCAAGCACGTCCACATCACCAGGTCTATAAGGTGCGTTGTTACGTCCACCAGTCCCTCGCCTTGTTGAGTGGTATCAAAATACCAGGTCGGTCGTTTGATAGGTGTGCCGGAGACGTATTTGAAGAAATGGTGGACACTTTCCTTAACGACCGCCGGCTCATCCACGGAGCCCTTTTGCAATTGTCCGAACACCTCCTTATTAAGCACTAACATTTTCTGTAGGATGCAGAGGATATTGAAACGTTCAGTCATAATATCGTAAAGCAATACCCCGTTTTTCTCTGCCGCGGCAAAGGCCTGCTCCAAAAGCTTGAAACCCTCCGCATCAATACACATCGGCTTGTCACAAAAAACATTAAGGCCGGCATCGACGGCGGACTTGATGTACTCAGTTTTTTTCTGGTTGTTACCGGACATAACAACGACGTTGCCCGGCTTTTCAGTGAGCATCTTTTCGAGGTAATCTTCCCCTGTGTACGTTTTTTCCTGCCAACTGGTGGGGTTCTCCGGGTGGGTGTTGAAACTCTCGATGCGCTTTAGATATTCCTGCACCTCGGGGCCGTCCGGGGCATAAACGTAAGCGACAGGAGCAACCCGGTCGTACATACTTTTCTGGACCAGTGCCGCATGATAATGTCCCGGATTGAGAATCATAAATTTAACCCGCCAGACGTGCGGCGGGTTAACCTGGCGTTCAGCAGTGGCATCTTCGATTTTTCCTTCCTCTTTCTCGGCACAGGAAAACAACACTATCGATAGGCAAAGAGATAGAACGGATAAAATGATATTTTTCACCATAATCAAACTCCTTTTATAGTGGTAAGTGGTAATTGGTGAGTGGAAACCAATTAACCATTTAACTAATTAGTATCTGTTGCGGAAAACGAAA
>JBDRTM010000075.1:0-3348 GCA_043824065.1 Planctomycetota bacterium
GTTGCCAATGGGTCCTGGTCCTCGCCGTCCAGTAGTGGGACGTTATGGCTTTTCGAATTTAAGCGGTAATAACTCCATCGTCTGCCGCCTCTTTTTCCATCCCAGTAACCGGGCAGATTATAATTTTCCGAGCCGAGGTCGCGTGCCCATCGAACGCCCAGGGCATCAAGCTCGAAGTTGCCCAAATCGAGATGACCGTGATTGACCTGGTTATAGCCGGCCTTGACACCAACAAACAATGCTTCCGGGTCGTTCCAGGCGCTGCGGAACACAGCTATCTCCACAGGGCCACGGAAATAGCGGTCGAGGTCTTTGGCTGCGGGCATTTTCCCTGGAGACGGCACATACCAAACCACGTGCTGTGCTCTGACCCCCTCCGTTTTGGTTCGCAAAAGCGAAGCAGCGGGGGCAATCTCAGCGTGTTCGGCCTCGGCGTACAGGGAATTCTTGTATGTGCGAGCCAGCCAGAACATACACGGCATAGGTTTTCTGGAGCTTCTCCCCCCACAGTCGGCAAAGTTTAAGTACAGACCTCGCGGCCCGCTCGTGTATATTGGAAAGTTACCTGATTCGGCCAGTCCTTCGATTTGCAATAGACCGAAATCTGTGCCCAAAGCAGTTTGCAGCGCCGTCAGCCCGTAAGCCGTATAATGTGTGGCATTACTCCAGTAACCAGGCCCTTCCATCCATGCGCCATCGGGGCTGTAGCTTTTCAGTGCACGCGGCAGCGACTCAATCGCAGAGATAATTATCTGCTCGGCGTACCCCGGCTCGGACTCCGCAATAGCCAAAGCACCGACTATCATTCCCCCATTGCAGACCTGGTTCCAGTTGTGCTCGCTTTTACTCCACCAGGATTTCTTATACGCGCTCAGCGCCGGCTCCAGGCCGTTCTTAACCAAGCCGGCCCTGATTTGTTCCCGCGTCTTCACGTCAAGATAAGAATACAGCCAGTCATAACCGAGGCCGACCGCGTGGGACATCTCAGCGGTGTCGAGGAAGTGAGACGGATTCCAATCTTTGAATGCACAGACGGTCAGCAGATTCTCCACTGCTTTTTCGGCATATTTTTGTTCGCCGGTCCATCTGTACGCAAGGCCAAGGGCGTAAATTCGATGCAGGCATTCTCTGCTGACATGAAGAAGCCGCGGCCCAATCTTGCGGTAAGTAAGCATCCGCTTTTCAGCACAGGCGTCCGCATCCTCAAGAACATCCTTCAAACATTTCTGCAAAACCCTGTCTTTTGCATACAGCTCTTTTAGGTGCTTCAGGTCTTTATCCTTCAACATCAACCGGGGATGGTCCTTATCGAGTGTCTTAAGAACCGCAGAAGAACCTACAGTAACTTCCTGAGCTGCTCCCAAAGCTGGATAACAACAGCTCAAGATGACTACCATCGCTACAAATCTACGTACATTTGCCATAATCCACCTTTATTTCCGAGTTGTGTATTAACGTTATTGCGAGCCCTCCTAACAACAAGCCCCCCCTGTCTTTCTTAACACCGGCAAGGGCCGACAGGTTTATTGACAATAACATAAGGCAATTTGTCATTCTGAACGAAAGAAGCTTGCCCTGAGCGTAGCCGAAGGGTGAAGAATCTCTTCCTGCACAAGTGTACATTAACCTCATTCTTAGGCCAGATGCTTCGCTTTGCTCAGCATGACAATAAAAAACTGGTCAGCTTGAGTACTATACTTCCAGATGTTATAGAAGATTTGATGCTTGCAAGGCAAGAAAAATCTTTTGCCAGTGCCGCTGAAATTTATTATGATTACGCCAGACATAACTCTGTTTGAAATAAGAGCGAAATTATGGAAACGTCTATTTACAAGACAAAACAAGAAATGGGAACAGCAACAGCCTACGCAGCCCAGGTTATCAAAGAGGCGATAGAAAACAAGGGGCTGGTAAATATTGGTCCCAGGGCGGTTAAAAAAAAAGTAACCAAATATGACTAACGTTAACTTTATTCAGGTACAGCTCGATGAGTAAGATGCCTCAGATTTGTATTGTCGGCGGCGGGATGATAACGCAGGTGCAGATTCTGCCTTCGGTCTATCAACTTCAACGCCTCGGTCTTGTCGGTGAGGTTAGTGTGTGCGCATTGAACAGCGCTCCGCTGAATGTACTGGCGCAGGACCAGATGCTCAAAAAAGCATTTCCCGGTCACAGCTTCAAGGCGTATCCTTCCACGGACACCGAACCGCAGCAGAACTTCCCCGATCTGTTCAGGGAAGTAATCGAGAAGCTGCCCAAAGGCAGCATCGTGATCGTTGCAGTGCCGGACCAGCTGCATTATCCGGTCATACAAGCCGCCCTTGCCAGTGAGCAGCATATATGCTGTGTAAAGCCGTTAGTGTTAAAATATTCGCAGGCCCTTGAAATCGAAAAAATCGCCTACGAGAAAGGGCTTGTCGTGGCAGTGGAGTATCATAAGCGACTCGATGACCGGGCCTTAATTGCTCGTCAACTTTACAGAGAAGGCAAATTTGGGGAATTTCGTATCGGCCATGCAGAAATGAATGAGCCCTATTACTATCGACATTCAAATTTCCAGAACTGGTGCACCGTAGAAAATTCCGATATGTTTACTTATGTTGGCTGCCATTACGTTGACCAGGTGCATTTTATCACAGGACTGCTGCCCAGGGCGGTTTCTGTTTATGGCATAAAAGATACATACCCCAACGGCAAAATGGGCTACTTGTGGACCGATGCCCGTGTCATCTGGGAAAACGACGCGTGCCTGCATGTGACAAACATAATGGGTTATCCGGATGATGGACCCGGCGGCAATTTTCAGGGCCTCCGTATATACTGCCGAGGGGAAGATAAAAGCGGCATGCTCGTACACAACGATCAGTACCGCGGTATCGAACACTGTTATGTTAAAAAGGGCAGCGAGCCCGGTGACACATACTATTCTGAGCCGAGTCCGGATTATTTTAAGTATGTCGAGCTTGGCGGCGAAGGGCTGACCCCGGTCGGATACGGGTATCGTTCGATTGAATATATACTGAAAAATATCTGCAAGTGCATTGATGTATCTGCCGGCGTTGACCACAAGCAGGCTGTGAGTCGCAGACAGAAGCTGCTCAAGCAATTTGATAACGAAGGAATCATGGCAACGCCTGCAAACAGCTCGTACAATGAGCTGGTGACTGAGGCGGCCCGGCTGTCAATTCTTAATGGCGGCAGAAAGGTCGAAATAACCTATGGCAAAAACGCGGGCGTTGATTTTCACAAGGATTGATAAATATTATAGAGCGTTCATCTTTTATAGAAAGGCTCCTGCAAAATTGAGGTTAGGCATATATTATTTAAGAAAATCTGTTTTTTTGATTT
>JBDRTM010000076.1:0-5023 GCA_043824065.1 Planctomycetota bacterium
TTCAGTGAAGGAGGCAAAGGTTATTGTGGAGCAATGGCGATTGGAATATAATAATCATCGTCCGCATAGCGGATTGGGTTATATGACCCCTGCGGCCTTCGCGGCGAGCTGCAATCCGCCAGGCTCCGCTACGCTCCGCCTGGCGGATTGCAGGATAAAGAACGTGGATAACTCTCTAATCAAGGTTGGTACATAATTCGGGGTCAGATCACGCTTGCCATCGCTTTTTAATGAATTGGAGGTATTTCAAAATGGAAACAATACAAGCACAAGTTAGTACAAGATTGTTGTCGAAAGCCAGCAGGCTTTTTACCGGCACGCTTGAGGGTCGTATTATCGAGATCCTGCAAAACTCGAGGCGAGTTGGTACAACACATGTAAACATAATCAACAAGGATGGTTTCGTTACTGTTTGTGATAATGGCGGTGGCATTGACGACTTTTCGAAACTGCTTAATCTTGGTGACTCGGATTGGGACGATGCAATGGAGAAAGCTGAAGACCCTGCCGGGGTTGGAGTATTTTGTCTGGCACCACGGGAAGTAACTATCTGCAGTGGTAACAGGAAAGTATGTATAACTGAGAAGGCCTGGACAGGCGAACCGGTTCCGATTTTAGAAAACAGCGATTCTATAAATGGAGCAATACTTGTTTACAAAGATGAGTTATGGGAATTTGCTACAGTAGAAAAGCATGCTGTTTTTACCGGCATGAGAGTTACAGTTGATGGACAGATATGTGCAAGAGAGCGTTTCTGCTCTGATAACGCAGTCCTGTATCCTGCTCTTGGCTGTAAGATTGAAGTACGCCAGAAGAAGTCTCTCAATAAATGGCACATGGAGTTCAGAAGAGGATACTATTCCAATGACGTATTGGTCAACTTCCACGGCCAGGTGATAACCTTATAGATATTCACCCGTGACCGAGCCGGGACTTGCTTTCTTAGTGGATATGACAGGAGAGCCGACAGAGATTCGAATGATGCTGCCAGCAAGAACCAGACTTATTGAGAATGAGGTTTTCGAGAAGCTCAAAGCAGCCATTGAAGTCCAGGCCTATCGTTTTATCCTGAAACGAGGATCCCATAAACTACCATTCAAGGAATACAAACGCGCCGAGGAACTCGGTATCAAACTGCCGGAAGCCGAACCCGTATTTTCCGCGGGTCTTCTCGGTGGTGATACTCCTGAGCCAATAGAGATTTCGATGCCCAACGATTTTCCGTTGAAGAAGTGTTACCGGCTGAGCAAGAATTGTCAGGATGGTTGCGAAACCGATGAGGCGAATGTGCACCTGCTGGCAGCAACGGGTAAATTCAAAGAACCATTCGTGCCGGTGAGCATTTCGCCCTCCTATGATGGATACAACTGGGCTGACCTGCCTACGATAGATAAGATCGAGGTGGCCGTGGGAAAAGAACTCGGCTCCGAATGTGTTTGGAACGAAAGGCTTGTTGCTGTTGATTCACTGCAAATAACAGTTCATACCAGTGATAACAAGGTTTTCGAATCAGATGTACTTATGGCGGTGCTCGAACAACCGACAAAAAAAAGAAGCTGGTACTGTATGAATGTTTACATCACGCTTGAGGCCAGGGGTCAACTGAGTTCAACCGATATATGGTACCACCTTGGCGGCTGGAATGATGATGGTGATACCTGGGATACACAGTTGTATTATCTCGAACAGGAACTGGACCAGTTCTGGGCAACTATCATCGGACCTGCAGAATACCTACGGTCAAAGATACGAAGCTGTCTTTACGGTGTCGTTAAGGACTGGCAGAAAATAACCATCGAAGCAGACGAAACTATTTCAATTCTGTATAAGGATGGAACGGAGAAGGTGTTCAAATCTTAAGATAGTGACCCTGCAGGCACTTAGTTTCAAACCAATAGTTTATTCACGTAAAGTCTTGAATTCGAATCAAACAATTTAACCAGATGGCCCACTCAACAAACACAGAGAGTGTGCCATTGCACTTAAAGAAACGGAGGTAATTAAAATGGCTTTTAGACCAACAAGATTTTTGATTGAAGGGACATTGGATAATTCAGTTCCTAACAAGGTGACAGGATGGATGCAGTTTGCCGGTATTAAAGAGAAGATGACGTTTGATTTGGAAGGCAACTTCCACAGGGACATTAGAGGAGCGAAGATTCACTTTGCAGGAGATGCACATGAGGACCAGGCAGACGCTAACAGTGAAGGCTATTTTGAAAGTATCGCATTGCATCAAACCGGTAAAGTAGGTGACATCACTGCAGGTTTACCACCTAATGATTATGGATCTGTGCCCTATATAGAATGGTTCAGTCATGAAAATGGCAGAGTAGTAATCGAACTTGAACCGGTGCAAGTTGAAGTAATCGGCACACCAATACCTGCAATAGAGTCTGCCCCAATCTCTCGCGAAGATCAGAATCGGAACATGTCTGAGTTCTTGGGTAGTCTCGCGCAGGAGATGAACATTCCCGAGGAACGGGCTGTTTGTATTGGCGGCGATACAGTAGTGAAGGCTGACAAGAGGGCCGCCAATAATAAGATCCGCGGCATGAAACTATTGACCCAGGAGATCCGCAGGAAGCTGCCGTCGCTTTATTCGCAGGATGGTAAGGGCGGTAAGGCCATTGCATTGGTTAAGTACTTCACCCCTTCGAGTTCATGGACTTGGTACGCTAGCGAGTTCGATGGAGAAGACACGTTTTTTGGCCTTGTCGATGGGCAGTTCAAGGAACTCGGATACTTCAGTCTATCAGAACTTGAAAGCGTTCGCGGGCCGATGGGTCTGCCGATTGAGCGAGACCTTTACTGGCGACCTAAAACGTTAGAAGAGATTGCTCCTGAAATGTTTAAGGAGGTGAAAGGATGAGCAGCAAAGTTTATCGAATAAATCCTCCACCAAAAGACAAAGGAGCTGAGCCTTTGTTCAGGGTGGTATATGTGATTGATGTGAATGCGCCGGATGCTCTTGAGGCAGCAAAGCTGACTCATAAGATAATGACAGACCCTGATTCGCTTCCGCCTGTATTGGAGGTTATTAGTCGCAAAGGCAAAGTAACAAGAATCGACCTTAGCAAGGAAAAATGAAAGGACAAAAAATATGCTTAATAAAACATTCGAGATGATTGAACAGGTGCTGGAGAGCATCGATGTTGGCGGCGAACAATCACGCCAGTTTGCCGGGGAAATCAAGATACTAAGAGAAGTTATTGGATATCCAAAGCCTGTTGAAGATGCTCTGGAAGAGGTTCAGAGGCGAAGCCAAATAGTACACAAACTTAGAAGATTGGCAATAGAAGCAAAAGGGCTGACTGCTGCCTTGCCAACTCTGCCTGTCAAGCAATGGCTCGATGGCACTGTAGCAGATGCAACGATAGACGTTTACTTTGAAGATTATGACCTGGCTAAGTTTTTACAATTCGTTGCTGATGTTGGAGTCAGTTGTTAAGACTAATTTGTAATCCGCACGCCTCATAGTCACCAACATTCACCCCCACTTTACCGAATCACAAAATAATATTTATCGAAAGGAAACCTCATGCCAAACAAAAGACGCCGTGCGCGCAGTCCGCCAATATAACAGGCTGTGTAGTAATGTCACTATGTCAGAGAATATTTAAGTGTAAACCATTCAAATCGAAAGGAATTCAAGATGAGACTACTTTACATAAATAATGACGGCGGGGGCTTTGCAGATTATGTTGATGTCACCGAATGTATAACTGTTGAGCAGTTCTTCAAAGACAAGATGCAAGGCAGCAAGCCGGACGACTTTCTGATTCGTGTCAACCGTCAGCCAGTACCTCGTGAATACGTTCTCAAAGAAGGAGACCGTGTCACCGTAACGCCAACAAAAATTGAGGGCGCCGCAATATAAGCTTCAGCAGCGTCAAAATGTCACCAGGGCATCTGTTCTTCGAAGCGATGAGCAGATGCCCATTTTTTATTGGAAGGAATTTGGTATGGAAGACAAAAAGAATCTGATCCGAATGGCAGATAAGATTCAGGAGGCTTTGATAAGGCTAAAGCATGGACGCTACCTGGAGTTGATGAGGCAGTTGACAACCTTTGCCGGTCAGCTTCAGGAACTTACTACTCAATCGAGGAAGATGGGAGCATCATTAGCGAATGGCTGGTTTTCGGCCGCAGAACGGTGCTGCAAAGGCGTCAGTAGACTACTCAGTGATATACCTCATTCTGTCTCAAGGATAAAACAACTCACTAACGCCCCGCAAAAAGAATTGCCTAAACTATCCTCATTGGTAGATGAACTGAACCAGGTCCAACAGGAATTCGGCAGCTTAGAGATTGATAATGCTGAAAGTACCATCTCTGTCATAACAGAACCAATCACTCTGGATGATGTTTACCTTGGACCGTTCAGAATTCAGATGGAGTTGAAGAAGTTCAGCGAGCTATACACGGCAAGTCCTTACTGTGTAATCGCTCTTGAACCTAATCCAGCAGCCACAGATGAAGAGGTAACTCACCCTCATGTTAGTGGTAAGAAACTGTGTGAAGGCGATGGTTGTGTCACAATAAGAACTGCTCTTGAACAAGGTAGGCTTTCTGATTTTTATACAATGGTCAGAAGCATCCTGAATACCTACAACCCGGACAGTCCATATGTGTCACTGGATGATTGGTCCGGCGAGCCCTGCTACGATTGCGGATATGTTGCGAGTAGAGACGACACCTATTATTGCAGCTACTGTGAACATGATTATTGTTCCGAATGTTCTACGTACTGCCGTTGCTGCGATGAAAGCTGTTGTGTTGGTTGTTCCGAACAATGTCCCCACTGTGAAGATCATGTCTGTATGAATTGCATGCAGGAATGCACTGAATGTAACTCATTGTATTGCAGTTCATGTCTTGAAGAAAATGTTTGTCCAAATTGTAAAGAAGAAATGGAGAAAGAAAATGAGCAGCGCCAAGGAAGCTGATGTGAGCAAGCTGGACAATCCAGCCTGGCCAGAGGCTAACCAGCAGGCCAGAACGGAACTTTGCGTGTAAGGAG
>JBDRTM010000077.1:0-2333 GCA_043824065.1 Planctomycetota bacterium
TTATTCATTGCAGGATATACAGGAATTATCAGGCTTGAAAGAAAATGAGACATGATATGAAGATCGAAATGGAACCTATAGGTTTTGTGCAGACTGATGCTGAAAAAGTTCCTCGGCATTGGACTATTTCCGATTTGGAAGGAAAGCTGGTTATCGACGATAAATACACAGACGGGTTAAAGGATATAAAGGCAAGCCAGCGTATTGTTGTGATTTTCTATTTCCATAAACGCAGTGGGTTTACTCCGCAGTTTCTCATTCAAAGACCTCCGAACTGCGAAGAGAGACTGGGCGTTTTCAGTACCTGGGAAACTTAGGGGACGTCCATTGTATTATAACATTCCCCCTCGGAGTAAAGAAATTGGAGGTCACAATTTGTGACCTCCAATAGTGCAAATAGGGAACGCATTAAACTTATCAACTTATTTTTCCTTCACACCGCGAAAGTTTAATGGTTTAATAACGCGACATGGATGCTGAGATAGCGGTATTGGAAAAGAAATTAGAAAAATATAAAATGGTAAAGCAGGGAATGATGCAAAATCTTTTAACTTGGAAGATACTATTAATATGAAAGAGTCTCAGAACATCGAATGGAAAGAATCATGGCGGGATGAGTATATCAAATGGATATGCGGTTTTGCAAATGCAAACGGAAGAGCATATAGGGTCGGGCCAAGCCAAGCTGCTAATATTGCCTGTAATGATGTTGAATATCAGGCCGATATTGTGCAAATAATGTCATTTTAAAGGGCAAAAAGAGCGATTTGAATATGGGACATAATACTCGGACAGCCTCTTAGGGCGAAACATCAGAATTTCTATAGCTATCATAACACAGGTATTGTTCGGAGGCGAATCTATGGACTACGAAGTGATTATTGTTGGCGCAGGGCCTGCCGGTATCTTCGCGGCGCTATCCTTGGCGGAACTTGGCATTGAGTCTGTTCTCTTGCTGGAGCAGGGGAAGGACCTGAGCCAGCGCAGCTGCCAGAACGCTGAAGACATGCTCTGCGGTTGGGGCGGAGCCGGCGCATACAGCGACGGCAAGTTGACGCTTTCCCCCGAGGTAGGCGGATTCCTGGGGGAATTCATTGACCAAGAGTCTCTTCACCGGCTTCTCAGCAAGGCTGATGGAATTTATGTCGCTCATGGAGCGCCGGGCCATGTTTATGGTGAGATGTCTCCAAAATTGGAAGCTTTTGCCCGCCGGGCCCGCGTTGCCGAGCTTGAGTTGATCCCCACGCGTATCAGACACATCGGAACCGAAAACTGCCAGGCTGTCCTGGACCGTCTGAGACACTCCCTTGCGGGTCGAGTCGAAGTGCGCACCGGTTGCCGGGTCCAAAACCTTTTGTCAGAAAATGGCAAGGCTCGCGGGGTGAGACTGGCCGACGGGCAGACTATTACCAGTCAGTTTGTTGTGGCCGCTCCAGGCCGATCAGGGGCAAGCTGGATGAAGAAGGAGGCGGAGTCCCTAGGTCTTAAAACCACGTCCAACCCCGTGGATATCGGCGTCCGTGTTGAACTGCCGGCCGTTGTACTCAGGGAAATGACGGATATCAGCTTTGAAGCGAAACTCATACATTACTCCAAGACATTCGACGACAAGGTGCGCACTTTCTGCATGAATCCGTATGGAGAGGTCGTCGTGGAAGAGTCCGCCGGAATCACCACCGTGAACGGTCACAGCTATGCCCAAGAAAGGAGCGAGAACACCAACTTTGCAGTCTTGGTGAGTAGCGCGTTCACTGAGCCGTTTGACGATCCCATTGCCTACGGGCTTTACATTGCGAGGCTGGCGAATCTTCTCGGCGGAGGCGCGATCGTTCAGAGGCTGTGCGATTTGCTGGCAGGTCGACGCAGTACGAAGGCACGTCTTGACCGCTGTCTTACCCGGCCAACTCTCGCCAAGGCTACACCGGGAGACTTAAGCTTTGTGTTTCCCTACCGGCACCTCGTGAGCATTATCGAAATGCTTCAAGCCCTTGATAAATTAGCCCCCGGGGTATACGGACGCCACACGCTTCTTTACGGCGTGGAAGTCAAGCTTTACTCCAACCGCCTTGATGTAACGGCGGAAATGCAAACCGAGGTGACCAACCTGTTTGCCATTGGGGATGGGGCTGGTATTACGCGGGGCCTGCTTCAGGCCTCAACAAGCGGGATCATTGCCGGCAGGGCTATCGCAGAGCGGCTAAAAGGTAGTGAATAAACAGAGCCAGGGGGTCTACGTTTGACCCTTGCAGGGCAGTCAGGGACGTAGTTGACCCCAGTTAAATAAAAGCAAACATGATTTCGCAGGGCAGGCTATGTTGAATAATTGTAAGGAT
>JBDRTM010000078.1:0-5003 GCA_043824065.1 Planctomycetota bacterium
CTGTGTATGTCGAGATAGCCGGTGGGTGAAACCTGGTTTCGAGCGGCGGATTGCCTGGTCATAGTGCCGGTGTGGAACTGATATAAGTGCCTGCCGGTTGAAAGCACAAAGGGGAATTCGGCGTCGGGAGACTCGGCCGGGGCCTTGAAGTGGACGGCGTGAAATTTGCCCTTTCCTCTGGTAAAGCGGCCCTTGTGAAGATACTTTGTGCCGGGGTGTTCCTTGTCTGGACAGGGCCATTGCAAGCCGACTGAATCAATCCGGTCAAAGGAGATACCGCCATAGATTGGCGTGACTGAGGCGATTTCATCCATAATCTGTCCAGCAGAGTCGTAGCTCATAGGATAGCCGAGTTTGGTCGAGACATCACAGATTATTTCCCAGTCGCTTCGTGCCTGTCCAGGAGGAGGGACTGCAGCGCGGACGCGCTGGATACGGCGTTCGGTGTTTGTGAATGTGCCGTCCTTTTCGGCAAAGCAGACCGAGGGCAGAACCACGTCGGCGTACTGGGCCGTCTCGGAGAGGAAGATATCCTGCACGAGAAGAAAATCGACCATATCGAGGGCCCTTCGCGTTCTGTTGAGGTTTGGGTCGGAAAGTGCGGGATTCTCGCCCATTATGTAGATTGCCTTTATGTCGCCTGTCTCGACGGCGTGGAAGAACTCGACAACAGTGAGCCCCTTGTTCGGAGAAAGCTCTTTTGACCAGGCGTTCTCAAATTTCGCCCTGATTTTGGGGTCTTCGACAGATTGATAGCCGGGATAGACGTTCGGCAGAGCACCGAGGTCGCAGGCACCCTGTACGTTGTTTTGGCCGCGGAGCGGATTTACGCCGGTCGATTCTTTGCCGAGGTTGCCCGTGAGCATTGAGAGATTGGCAAGTGAGAGGACGTTGTCGGTGCCTGTAGTGTGCTGGGTGATGCCCATGCTGTAAACGATAGTGGCCGCTGAGGCACCGGCGTATATCCTCGCGGCCTGACGAATTTTTTCGGCGGGGACGGTCGTGATCTCTTCGGCCTTCTCCGGCGTAAAATCTTTTACAGCATTAGCAAGCTCACTAAAGCCCTCTGTTCGGTCATTTATGAAATCGCTATCTTGCAGTTTTTCGCTTATTATCACGTTCATCATAGCGTTTATAAGCGCCACATCAGTACCGGGCTTTTGTGCCACATGTAGTTTGGCGAACCGGACCAAGTCGATAGCTCGCGGATCGGCTACTATGAGGTGGGCCCCATTTTTCACCACTGCTTCTTTTATATAAAGGGCAATCACTGGATGGGCCTCAGAGGTGTTCGAGCCTATTACGAAAATGCAGCCGGCATTCTTAAGCTCATCAATCGAGTTGGTCATAGCACCACTGCCGAATGCCCTTGCAAGGCCGGCAACGGTCGATGCGTGGCAGAGCCTGGCGCAATGGTCAACATTATTGGTGCCAATCGCTGCACGAATAAACTTCTGAAAGATGTAGTTGTCCTCATTGGTGCACTTGGCAGATGAAAGCCCGGCAATGCTGTCGGGGCCGTTCTGCGTTTTTATTTCGGTCAAACGTTCAGCGATAAAATTTGTTGCTTCGTCCCACGTCGCTTTTTTGAACTCGCCGTTTCGTTTTATAAGTGGACAGGTAAGTCTTTTCTCGCTTGCGACAAAGTCCATAGCAAATCTGCCCTTGACACACAAATTGCCATTGTTCGGAATACAACCGACTTCGCTGGTTACGCGGACAATTTTGTTTGTCTTTGGATTTACGTTAAGGTCAATCTGGCAGCCGACCCCACAATAAGGACAGGTGGTTCTTGTGCGAAGGAGGTCTTTGCACTGGCCTTTGCCCTTGGCATATCGCTCATACAAGGCGCCGGTGGGGCAGGTGGAGATGCACTGGCCGCAGAGCTCACAGGTGGAATCATTCAATGGAATATCAAAGGCAGTTGACACTTCGACGCTTGCGGCGCGCTCTTTGAAGGTCAGGGCGCTGTCCATCTGGACCTCCTGACAGATTCTTATGCAGCGACCGCATCGGATGCATTTGTCCAGTTCATATTCAATCGCCTCGTTGCCTGTAGTATAGTTGGCCTTGGGCTCGGAGGTTTCCGCCTTTGTAAATACTTCATCGGGAATCTGGTATTGGTAGGCGTACTGCTGGAGGGCGCAGTCGCCGTTTTCGTTACAGGTAGTACAAACGCCGCGGTGCTCATAGAACAGTAACTCGAGGACCGTTTTTCTTATAGCTCGAATCTCATCGCTTTCAGTTTGTACGACCATTCCGGGTTCGACCTTGAACGTGCAGGCAGTAACGGGGCCTTTTTGGCCATCGACCTCGACCAGGCACAGCCGGCAGGAACCCGTGGGGACCAGGCGCGAGTCGTGGCATAGATTGGGGATATCGATTCCATTACCAGTTGCCAGTTCAAAGATGGTCTGGCCTGTTCGGCCCATCAACTCTTTGCCATTTATCGTAACTGCTACTTCGGGCATATTCTTATCCAAAAATATTTCTCAAGATCGCATCTAAGACATCTACCTGCTTCGGCAAGGGCCATGGACCGGTCAAGCCCGAGGACCACTTCGGCAAAACCGCGTTTTCGCTCCTTGGGCGGGATGCTCTTTTCTTCGGGTCTCAGAGGTGCCTTGGTAAGGGCCTCTTCGTCAGGTTTGGTGAACGAGAACCCGACATCGTGAGGAAGATTTCCGCTTCCACCCAGCATTTTATCGATACTCACAGCGGCCTTTTGACCGGCCGCTATTGCTCCGATGACACTTGCAGGGCCTGTAACACAGTCTCCACCAGAGTAGATTGCATCAACGGTTGTATTAAGCCCAACTGGGTCAACCTTAACGGTACCCCATTTGGTCAGTTCAGGACCGCCTATTACATTTAGAGATTCGGTGGAGGCAATCTGTCCGATAGCCGGTATTACGATATCACACTGTATTGTGGTTTCACTACCTTCAACCGGGACGGGGCGGCGTCTGCCGTCGGCATCGGCCTCACCAAGCTCGGCCCGGAGGAATTCAATAGCAGAGACTAATTCGCCTTTGCCAATAACGCGTTTTGGAATTCCAAGGGTCACAAGTTTAACTCCCTCTTCGAGTGCCCCTTCAATTTCCTCCTCATAGGCGGGCATTTCGTGTTGGGTTCTTCTGTATAGAATTGTGATCTCGTTAGCGCCAAGGCGGACTGCTGAGCGGGCAACATCCACCGCAGCGTTGCCGCCGCCAAGGACGACTATTCGCTTGCCTCGGCAATCCAATCCTTTGCCGAGGGCCCTGTCGCGCAAGAACTCGAGAGCATCGATGACGCCCTTGAGGTTGATGCCCTCGATATCGATGGATTTTCCACGCTGGCCTCCAGTGGCGACAAAGACTGCCTTGAAACCGTCCTTAAGCAGCTCTGTAACATCGTCAATTCTTGAATCGGTTCGCAGCTTTACACCATGTGAGAGAATAAAGTCGATTTCCTTTTTCAGGATATCTTTCGGCAGGCGGAACTCCGGGATTCCAAGGGTAAGCATTCCGCCGGGTATCGGCTGGGCCTCGAATACGACCGAGGGTCGCTGCATAAGGGCCAGAAAGTACGCACAGCTCAGACCGGCCGGGCCACTGCCGATTATTGCAACTTCAGCCTGACCCTGTGCAGTTCTTGCTATAGGTGTATCATAGTCTTCCATATAATCGGCGATATAGCGTTTCAAGGCCCTTATCGCCAACGGCTGGTCGATTTCGCTGCGGCGACATCTCTGCTCACAAGGATGGTCGCAAACGCGGCCGCAGACCGAGACAAAGGGATTACGGCGGCGGATTATATTCGCAGCTTCGGTGAGGCGCCCCTCGGCGGCGAGAGCCAGATATTCCGGGACGTTTACACCCGCGGGGCAGGCATGCTGACAGGGAGCACGGACAAGACCCTCGCAGACGGCGGCCCGGCAGGTCTTCAGGACTATGTGCTCTTCATACTCATCGCGGAAGTGACGCAGAGTCGAAAGGACGGGATTCGGTGCGGTTTGCCCCAGGCCGCAAAGCGAGCCCTTTTTGATGTGTTCAGCGAGAAGCTCTAACTGGTCGAGGTCTTCGAGTTTGGCCTGGCCTCGAGAGATGGCGTCGAGAATGGTCAGCATTTTCTTCGTTCCGACCCTGCAAGGTGTGCATTTGCCGCAAGATTCGGACTGTACAAATTCGAGGAAATACCTGGCAATATCCACCATACAGGTATTCTCGTCCATCACGATGAGGCCGCCGGAACCCATTATCGCCCCGATTTGCTGGACGCTGTCATAATCGATCCCGCTGTCGAGGTATCGGGCAGGGATGCAGCCGCCGGAAGGTCCGCCCATTTGAGCGGCTTTGAATTTTCTGCCCTTCGGGATTCCGCCACCAATATCAAAAATTATCTGGCGAAGTGTCGTACCCATCGGCACCTCCACCAGGCCGGTATTATTGACCTTGCCGGCGAGGGCAAAAATCTTGGTGCCTTTGCTCTTGGCGGTGCCGATCTTGCTGTAGTTTTTCGCTCCGTCCTTCAATACGATGGGGACGTTGGCAAAGGTCTCGACGTTGTTGATATTTGTCGGTTGCCCCTGGTAGCCGCTCTCGGCGGGAAACGGCGGACGCGTAGTTGGCATTCCGCGTTTGCCTTCGAGCGAGGCAATCAGGGCAGTCTCTTCGCCGCAGACAAACGCCCCGGCACCCATTCGAACCTGAATGTCGAAAGCAAAGCCGGTCCCTGCAATGTTATCTCCGAGCAGGCCGAGCGCTTTTGCCTGTTCGAGCGCGATATTTATGTGCTCGACGGCAATGGGGTATTCGGCGCGGACATATATGAAGCCGTGGCCGGCCCCGATGGCGTAGGCGGCGATAATCATTCCCTCAATGACACGGTGTGGGTCGCCCTCGAGCAATGCCCTGTCCATAAAGGCACCGGGGTCACCTTCGTCTGCGTTGCAAATGAGGTACTTTTCTTCGCCGGTCGATTTTCGAGCGAAGTTCCATTTAACGCCGGTGGGGAATCCG
>JBDRTM010000079.1:0-6916 GCA_043824065.1 Planctomycetota bacterium
CGGCAGCGCCCGCCGTTTCCGGCCACGTGCGGGCTATGGGGCAAGCCCACGAATATTAACAACGTCGAGACCTGGGCGAACGTCCCGGTCATAATCAATTGGGGTGCGAAGTGGTTTTCAGAAATAGGGACTGAAACCTCAAAGGGAACAAAGGTCTTTTCCTTGGCAGGAAACATTAACAATGCCGGTTTGGTCGAGGTGCCGATGGGTATCACGTTACGGGAGATTGTATACGATATAGGTGGTGGAATCCCCTGGGGAAAGAAATTAAAAGCAGTTCAGACCGGAGGCCCTTCCGGCGGTTTTATCCCGAGCCACTTGTTGGACATGCCGGTAGATTATGAGCGCCTGAAAGAAGTGGGCGCGATTATGGGTTCGGGGGGCATGGTTGTGATGGACGAGGATACCTGTATAGTTGATATTGCTAAGTACTTCCTTCAATTCACAAATGATGAGTCATGTGGGAAGTGTACTGCCTGTCGAGAAGGCTCAGAAGTGCTGCTTAAGATTCTCGACAAGATTTCTAAGGGAGAGGGAGAAGAAACGGACCTGATAATTCTTGAGGAATTAGGTAACGCCATCAAAGAGGCTTCCATGTGCGGCTTAGGGCAAACGCTGCCCAATCCTGTATTGAGCACGCTGCTCCATTTCAGGGATGAGTATGAGGCGCACATTAAGTACAAACGATGTCCGGCTGCCGTTTGCAAAGGGATAATCTCGTCGCCCTGCCAGCATACCTGCCCCTTAGAACAAGATGTCCCTTGTTATGTTGGTCTTATTGCTCAAGGGGAGTTCGAGCAGGCCATAGAGATTGTAAAGGAGAAGAATCCTCTGCCTTCTGTTTGTGGCAGGGTTTGTACTGCTGCTTGTGAGGCCAAATGCCGGTCCGGTGAGATGGGCGGAGACGCAATCTCAATCCGGATGCTTAAAAGGTTCTTAGCTGATTATGAACGCGAAAAAGGGCTTCATATTAGCCCCAAGCCGAAGCAGTCAAGGCCGGAACAGGTGGCAATTGTAGGCTCGGGGCCTGCAGGACTTACATGTGCTCACTATCTTGCCCTTGAGGGCTATCGAGTCACCGTTTACGAGTCGCTGCCGGTTGCGGGCGGCATGCTTGCGGTCGGCATTCCCGACTTCCGGCTGCCCAAGAATATTTTGGATTGGGAGATCGAAAATATCAAGAGTCTGGGAGTGGACATCAAGACGAATACCACTGTCGGTAAAGATATACGGCTCCAGGACCTCTGGTCGAAATATGACGCAGTATTCATCGCAACCGGAACTCACAAGGGACTAAAGATGAACATTGAGGGTGAAGAATCTCCACAGGTCATCGATGCGGTGGACTTCCTGCGTGCGATTAACCTCGGGCGCGAGGTTGAGATTGGCCAAACGGTAGCCGTGATCGGCGGAGGAGACGCAGCGATCGATGCGGCCAGAGTTGCCAAGCGCTTAGGCAAGGATGTGAAGATACTGTACAGGAGAACAAGACGGGAGATGCCTGCAGCTAAAGAGGAGGTCGAAGGGGCAATTGAAGAGGGAATCGAAATCCAATTTCTCGTTGCCCCGGTGAGGGTCCTGTCTGAGAAAGGCCAATTGAAAGGGATTGAGTGCGTTAGGATGGAGCTTGGAGATGTCGACAAAAGCGGCAGGAGAAGGCCTGTTCCGATTAAAGGGTCGGAATTTACAATGGATATTGATACCTTAATGCCGGCGATCGGCCAGCAGCCGGATCCAAGTGCTGTGCCGAGTGATAAACATCTCAAGACCTCCAAGGCCAACACCATCGAAGTTAGCCCGGACACCCTTTACTCAGGGGTGAATGGAGTTTTTGCCGGCGGCGATATTGTCAGCGGTCCGAGCACGGTTACATCTGCGATGGCTCAAGGAAAGTTCGCTGCCAAAATGATACATAAGTATATCCAGGAGCTTCCCATGGAGTGGGAATACAAAGTGACTGTGCCAATCGCAAACGTTGAAGCCGTGGAGCTCACTGATAAGGAGATAGAAGAGCTGCAAAAACCTTCGATGCCTCTTCTGTCTCTGGAAGAACGGTCTGGCAATTTTAAAGAAGTAGAATTGGGATTTACTGAGGAGATGGCTATCAAAGAGGCAAAACGTTGTCTGCGATGTGATCTGGAGCTGGAAGAAGAGGGTACAACCTCATGAAATTGAAAGAGATAGAAAGGATTCTCGGTGCCGAGGTAATTACAGGGGCTGAACTTATGCATGAAGACATAAAGATGGCTTGTGGTTCAGACTTGATGAGTGATGTTTTGGCATTTGCTAAGCATGGAGCTCTCCTGTTGACCGGTTTGACTAATCCGCAAGTGGTCCGCACCGCAGAAATGGCAGATCTTCGAGCTATATGCTTCGTCCGGGGGAAAAAGCCCGGTCAGGAAACTATTGAAATGGCTAAATCCAAAGATATTCCTTTATTGACGACGCCTCTACCGATGTTTGAGTCTTGTGGTCGGTTACACCGGGAAGGGCTTCCTGGTTGCTCTGAATATGAAAAATAGCATTAAATAGGATATTTTCAAGTGGCTTTAGACAGCAGAATCAGCAAGATTCAGGAATTAGTCTATGAAATTAGAGTAGGCGATGTAATGAAGAGAGATGTTTTTACGATTAGTCCACGGACCCATATGAGTGTTTTAAGGGTAATCTTGCAGGACAAACGTATCTCGGGGACACCGGTCATAGACAAGGGCAAACTGGTAGGCATTATCAGTGTTGAGGATTTTATTAAGTGGCTGGCTACTCGGGAGCAGGATTGTCCCATCGGTGAGAAGATGACCAGACGTGTTCAAACCCTTTACGCTGACGAGCCCTTAACCCATGCCATTAACAAATTTGAACGGCATGGTTTTGGCCGTCTCGTAGTAGTTGAACGTCAGAACAAAAAACTCCTGGGTATTATTACGAAGGGAGATATTATTGAGGGACTGCTTAAAAAATTAGAGATTGATTATTACGAAGAAGAAGATGTTTGCCAGTATCGAGTAAAGCATTTTTTTGAGGATATTCTCGCCGATAGGATGGAGCTCCTTTTTCAATATGATGTGATGGGTCATGATTTCAAGCGTGCCGGAGAAAGCGCCAGCCGGATAAAGACTACCCTGCGACGTCTTGGCTTGCACCCTAAAATTATTCGCCGGGTTGCCATCGCCACGTATGAAGCAGAGATGAACCTGATCGTTTACACGAACGGGGGAAAGATATGCGTTCATGTTGAGCCGCATGAGATATTTGTAAAAGTGGAAGATTCCGGCCCGGGAATCCCCGACGTCGAGAAGGCCTTACAACCGGGATATTCAACTGCCCCGGAGTGGGTCAGAGAGCTGGGCTTTGGAGCCGGTATGGGCCTGAACAATATCCAGAAGTGCGCCAACAAAATGGACCTAAGCTCTAATGTAGGGAAAGGGACGCAGTTGAGTTTTTACATCTCTATTGAGGAAGGAGCCAAGAATGAAACTAACTGAATTGATTCAGAAGCTCAATCTGAGTGTCAGGTCGGCAAAAGGGAGCTTGGAACGCGAGGTCACCGGCGGTTATGCGAGCGACCTGCTTAGTGATGTCCTTGCCAATAGTAAAGAAGGAAACCTTTGGATTACTTTACAGATTCATCAGAATATCGTGGGCGTGGCCAGTATGAAAGATCATGCCGGAATCATATTGGTAAATAGTAGAGAGCCTGAGTCGGAAACATTGGAGAAAGCAGAGGCAGAAAAAGTACCGATTATGGTAAGCGAGATGCCGACCTTTGAACTTATCGGCATGCTCTATAGTTTGGGAGTTGTCGGAACTAAACAATGAGGAAAATAAGGGCTGACCTGCATCTGCACACTTGCCTTTCTCCTTGTGCCGACAATCAGATGCAACCAGCGGCAATAATTGAACAGGCCAAAAAAGCAGGTTTGGATATGATAGGTATATGTGACCATAATTCTGCTGAGAATGTAAGCGCAGTGATGAAAGCCGGTAAACGGGAGGGGCTTGCAGTTATTCCAGGCATTGAGATTACCTCGCAGGAGGAAGTTCATATCCTCGGATTTTTCAACACCGAGCAGGACCTGATGCACATACAGGATATCATCTACCAAAACCTCACCAGCCAAAACGATGAGCAGGCCTTTGGCCCTCAACTTGTCGTTGATGAGTACGGTAATGTAGTGGGTAAGAACCCCAGACTGTTGATCGGGGCCACTAAGCTGACTGTAGAGAAGATAATTGAGATGATTCACCAGTGGGCCGGACTGGTTATAGCCCCTCATGTTGATCGACAGCGTTTCAGTCTGATTGGCCAGTTAGGTTTTATTCCCAAAGGTTTGAAACTGGATGCCGTGGAGGTCTCGAGCCCGCTTCCAGCCGGGCAGGAATATGACTATCCGGTGATTACTTCTTCCGATGCTCATTTTTTGGAGGACATCGGAAAGAGTTATACTTGCTTTATGATAGAGGACGTCTCAGTCGATGAGATTAAGAAAGCGTTACACAATGAAATGGGAAGGAGAATTATTGTTCGATAAACTGGAAGTATAGAAGCTGGCTTGACGTTGTCGAAGCTGGTATCGAAACTGGAGGCTGGAAACCGGATGCCGGACGAGCTTCGAGTTTCCAGGGCGAGCATCGATACGAGCATCGACAACCTTAAACGAAAAAGGTATTTTAAAAAATGGAAGATTTGTCACTGCATATCCTGGACATTGCAGAAAACTCGATTGCCGCTGCGGCAAGGAGAATCGAAATTAAAATTGACGAAGACAAAGATAAAGACTTGTTGACTATCGAGATTATTGATGATGGTAAGGGTATGGACCGGAAGGCCCTGAAAAAAGCTTTTGATCCTTTTTTCACAACACGCAAAACCCGCAAAGTTGGCTTGGGCCTGTCCTTTCTGTCTCAGGCAGCCAAAGAGAGCGGTGGAAAAATTGAGCTGAACTCTAAAGAACATGAAGGAACAACGGTCAAGGCGACATTTCGCTTGAGCCATCCGGACTGCAAACCTATGGGTGATATTAATGAGACCATACGCGTCCTTGTCGCAGGCAATCCTGGGATTGACTTTCTGTATGAACACAAGAAGAACAATTCTTTATATTGTTTTGATACGAGAGAAAGACAAAAGTAGAAGCCGGCTTGACGTTGTCGAAGCTGGTATCGAAACTGGAGGCTGGAAGCCGGATGCCGGACGAGCTTCGAGTTTCCAGGGCGAGCATCGATACGAGCATCGACAACCTTAAACGAAAAAGGTATTTTAAAAAAATGATTACTTTGACGATCAATGGCAAAAAGGTCGAGGCTGAAGACGGTTCAACCGTCCTCCAGGCCGCCGAGAAACTTGGAATCAAGATTCCTACTCTTTGCCACCATAGGTCTTTGGAACCCTACGGAGCGTGCCGAGTCTGTCTGGTCGAATTAACCGGGTCTCGCGGCCCGATCATTCAGGCTTCCTGTGTCTATCCTGCTCAGGAAGGATTGGTTGTAAAAACTGATACGGAAAGGGTCTTGAAGACCCGCCGGATTATGCTCGAATTATTATTAGCCCGCTGCCCGGATTCAGAACGGATAAAGGAAATGGCCCGGGAGATGGGTATCGAAGAACCACGTTTCCCCAAGAAGAATGAAGACTGTATCCTCTGCGGACTCTGCACCAGGGTATGTGAGGAAAGGATGGGTGTAGGCGCAATCAGTTTTGTCAACAGAGGTTCAGAACGAAAGGTCGCTGTTCCTTACGACAAGCATTCTCCTATCTGTATGGCCTGCGGCGCCTGCACGGTCGTCTGCCCGACCGACGCTGTGGACCTCTCCGATGTTACACTCAACGAACCCAGGCCTATCATGGCCGATTATGATGTGGGTCTTGTCCAACGGTCTTCTATTTATATACCGTTCGCTCAGGCAATACCCAAGGTGGCCGTGATTGACCGTAATACCTGTATGCACTTTCTTAAGGACGTATGCAAGTCTTGTGAGAACTTCTGCGAGGCTAACGCCATTGACTTCGAGCAGGAAGACAAAATCGAACAGATAAACGTCGGTGCCGTGGTCTTAGCACCCGGATATGAACAGTTCGATCCCGACCTCAAAAAGGAGCTCGGCTACGCAAGGTATCCCAACGTCTTATCCAGTCTCCAGTTCGAACGCATTCTCTCAGCCAGCGGGCCATTCCTCGGAAAGGTGCTGCGCCTCTCCGACGAAAAGTCACCCGGGAAGATTGCATGGATACAATGTGTCGGCTCCAGAGAAGTAGAATACAACTATTGCTCCTCGGTCTGCTGTATGTATGCAACCAAGGAGGCGATTATTTCCAAGGAGCACGAGCCCGACCTCGATTGCACAATCTTCTTCATTGACATGCGCGCCTTTGGCAAAGGATTCGACGCCTATTACGAGCGTGCAAAGGAGCTTGGCGTAAAATATATTCGCTGTCGTCCTTCTTCTGTCAAAGAGGTCCCCGGAACACATAACCTCAAAATCACATACCAGGCCGCTGACGGTGAAATCGAAACCGAAGAGTTTGGCATGGTAGTCCTCTCCACGGGTATAAGGCCTCCCGGAGAGGTCCGCGAGCTGGCAGAGAAATTCGGAATCGAGCTCGACCGGTATGGTTTTGCTGCTACGCTGCCCCTGGCACCGGTAGAAACCTCAAAGCCCGGCGTCTATGTCTGCGGCCCCTTTGCTTCACCGAAGGACATCCCGGAAACGGTCATGGAGGCATCCGCAGGCGCCGCAAAGGCCATGGCACTACTTACGGAGCAGCGAGGCACTCTAATCACGCATAAGGAGTACCCACCCGAAAAGGATGTTACCGGCCAGGAGCCGCGCATCGGTGTGTTTATCTGCCATTGCGGCAGGAATATCGGTGGAATCGCCGACGTACCGGACGTAGTCGAATACGCCAAGACCCTGC
>JBDRTM010000080.1:0-12045 GCA_043824065.1 Planctomycetota bacterium
AATAATTGCTCTATCGCCGGGTCAGGCGGATGGTATAAGAAAGGTGTTGACCCCAGCGGATAGCGTAGTCCGTAAGGACTCCATAGGAGAGCGTACAGCGGATAGCGTAGAGCGGACAGCGGACAGCGTAGAGCGTACAGCGGATAGTAAAAAACTGAACGCTAAACGCTGTACGCTAAACGCTAAAAAAACTGAGGAAAAACCGATAACGGTAATACCCAACAGTTGCGACATTGATTTATTCAGGCCGGATATCGACGGCTCAGCTATTCGGCAAAAAAGAGGCTGGGGGGATAAGCTTGTTCTTCTCCACACAGGCGCAATGGGTAAGGTCAATGGCCTGGATTTTGTTATCGAAGCTGCCGAAAGGCTTAAAGAGCATAGTGATATTATGTTTGTATTGATAGGTGATGGAAATCAAAAACCATCTCTGGAAAACAGGGTTAAAAAACTCGCTCTGACAAACGTGGAAATTTTATCCTCCGTGCCGAAACGAGAGCTGCCCGAATTTTATGCTGCAGCTAATATGGGGCTTGTGATAATCGGTAATTTTCCTATTATTGAGCATAACTCTGCTAATAAGTTTTTCGACTCTTTAAGTGCGGGTAAGCCTGTGCTTTTGAATTATTCCGGCTGGCAGAGAGAGATTCTGGAGGAGAACGCAGCCGGTTTTGGCTGTGATTTGTGCAATCTCGACCAATTCGTTGAAAAAGTATTGCATCTTAATTCACATAGAAAGCAGATAGAACAAATGGGACAAAACGCCCGCCGAGTTGCTGTTGAAAAATTTAACAGAGACCAGCTGGCAAAACAGGCTCTGGAGCTAACTTCTTCAGTGATAAGATATGGATAAATCGCAAGGTCAAGTCGAGTTTAAAGATCTCCAGGCTGCCCATGCCGGGCAGGTCGCCGCGTTACATATTCAATGTATAAGCACCGGCTTTATCAGCTCTATGGGTATTGATTTTGTAACTTCTCTATATGATGCCATCGTTAAAAGCAAATCGAGCCTCGGCGTTGTCGCGGTAAGAAATGAGAAAGTAATCGGATTCGTTGCCTTTACAACAAATCTCAATAAACTGTACAAATCAATCATTCGAAGAAAAGGTCTTAAATTTGCGTTACTATTAGCAGGTAACCTCTTGTCCCTCAGGCGGATAAAAAAGATATTCGAGACCCTGTTTTACCCTGCCAGAATAAAAAAAATGAATCTGCCCCCGGCAGAACTGCTTTCAATCGCTGTCGCTCCAGAAGAGCGAAGAAAAGGACTGGCCGGCCAATTAATTGAAAAAGGCCTCCGACTTTATCGAAAAACAGGTGTCGATAAAGTCAAGGTCCTCATCGGAGCAGATAATAAGGCGGGAAATAAACTGTATCGAAAAACTGGATTCGAGCTTATCGGGCAAATTGTAAATCACGGCGTGCTCAGTAATATTTATGTTGCCAAAACAGATTGATTTGGTTAATTGGTGAGTGGTTAATTGGTTAATTGATTAATTGACTGCTCACCACTCACTACTCACCAATTACCAATTACCCATTTTCAAATAACCCTTCTTCCAGACTACAATTCCTGAAACAACAAACACGATTACGTACACAATCAGGGCATATCTGGTTCTTATCTGGCTCATAGCAAGGCCGAGAAGTGCATATACGCCGGCCAGCCCGTAGCAAATAGCAACGGTTTTTTTAAGGGGTATTCCTCTGTCAATCATCTGGTCATATATATGCCCGCGGTCGGAAACGAACAATGGACGTTTATTAATGAATCGCCTAACAAGGGCAACGGCCGTATCGAGGATAGGAAGCCCAAAGACCACGACCGAAGCCATCCACCATCTCGGAATCTTCTCGGCGAACAAAATCATAAGGGCTGCCACTACAAATCCGAGCAGCATGCTTCCGGCGTCTCCCATAAATATTTTGGCCGGATGGCGGTTAAATGGTAAGAAGCCACATACCGCACCGAGAAGTCCCAAACATATAATTACCCGCACCGCATCGCCACCAACTTCGCTGAAACCCCAGGTGCCTAAATGAATCGCTAACAATAAACAGGCAGCCGTGATTATCACTGTAACACCTGCGCAAAGGCCATCCAGACCGTCCAGAAGATTTAGCGAATTGCTTGCACCCAATACAAAGATAATTACAATCGGAATTCCCAAAATCACTTCAACATTTTCCGGGATTCTTGCCCCGGCCAGAGAATAATACAGCGCCGGCCTTATGCCAACCAAAACTAAAACGACAGCAGCTACAATCTGGCCTAATATTTTCTGCCTGGGTTTTATGTCGAATATGTCATCCACCAGCCCGATAAGACATGCTATCGCCCCACCGGCCAATACCGCCACCAGCCAGGTGAACGGCAAGCGAAAATGCTCTTGGTCGCCAATGCAATTAATGCCTGTAAGTACGCCGACGGTCAGCCCGGCTAAGATGCCAACGCCGCCAAGATAGGCGACTGTTCCTTTGTGAGTTTTTACCAGGTCGTCAGGTTTGTCAACGATTCCAAACTTTAGTGCGATGCTCTTGCATAACGAGGTGGCAACCAAAGCCGAGATAAATGAAAACACCAGCACAGGCCAGAATTGTAATACCCAGCTTAGAGACCTTTCAGGGCCTATGAGATCGTCTAACATCATTTCTATCCTCTATCTGAACAATTCCTGGACAGGGATCTGTACTGAAGGCTTTACACAGTGTATAGAACGAAGTCGAGTCTGTCCAGTTCAATCGTTATGATGTTGACGTCGGGGTCCCATTAGGGTAAACTACGCCCAGTGAGGTCGTATGAGCCTTTTTAATACTTTTAAATACCGCTGAATCTTCCTCAATGATACAGTTTTCAATAAGCGCGGGATAAGTATGAGTTATTACGGTAATTTTAAACGTGGACTTGATATTTTCATTGCTTTAGCTGCGATGGTTATTCTGTCTCCGGTTTTGGTTGCAATAGGGATAACCATAAGGCTTAGCAGTAAAGGCCCTGCAGTATTCAAGCAACAAAGGGCGGGGCAAAACGGCAGGCCGTTTGTCTTTTACAAGTTCCGCACAATGACACTCGACGTTGCCCCCTTTGGGCCCAGTCCGAAATCCGGCCAAGACCGGCGGCTGACAAAAGTCGGCAAGTTTCTGCGGGAATGCTCACTCGACGAACTGCCGCAGTTATTTAACGTATTAAAAGGCGATATGAGTATCGTCGGGCCTCGACCGTTGTATCTTTCGCAGATACCCGAGTGGAGCGAGCGGCAAAAAAAACGCCTCCTTGTCAAGCCCGGCCTGACGGGTTTGGCACAAATCCAGGGCAGAGCCGAAATCACACGCGAAGAAAAACTTGAGCTCGACGTTAAATATGTGGAAACCGCCTCTTTTTTAGCCGATATAAGGATAATACTGGCGACTATTGTTCAGATATTCAATCGAAAGAACATCTACGAAAAAAGGTACTCACAAACCGAACAAACCCGGGGCCAGAGCAAACGAGGAACATAAAAAAATATGTTAAATTCGATATCCGACACACAAATGAAATACCTGACAAGAATAGAGCAATTGGGACAACTAAGCGAGCAGGAAAGAACCCGGCTAAAAAAGATTACCGAGACGTTTCCTTTCCGCTGCAATGACTATTACCTGTCGCTCATTAACTGGGATGACCCAGATGACCCGATACGAACAATCATAATTCCTCACTTGTCCGAGCTTGAAGAATGGGGCCGGCTCGATCCCTCGGATGAGGAAAGCTATACGATTATGCCCGGCCTTGAGCATAAATACAACTCTACAGCGCTGCTTTTAGTGAGCAATGTCTGTGAGGGCATCTGCCGATATTGTTTCCGCAAGCGTGTCTTCATAAATACGCAAAGAGAATATCTTCGTGACCCGGCTGCGGCGATACAATACATAAGAGAGCATAAGGAGATAACGAACGTTCTGTTGACCGGTGGAGACCCGCTGGTACTGACGACATCAAAACTTGAGAATATTATCCGACAGCTGCGCCAAATCGGGCACGTAGAAATAATCCGTATCGGGACAAAGATACCTGCATTCAATCCGTATCGGATCATCGAAGACCCGACCTTGCTCGAGATGATAAAAAAGTACAGTACGAAACAAAAGAAGATATACGTGATGTCTCACTTTGTCCATCCTCGTGAATTGACAGAGGTGGCTGTAAACAGTGTCAATTTATTGCAAGAGGCCGGTGCGTTACTGGCAAATCAAACGCCCTTGATAAGAGGTCTGAACGATGACCCTCGTGTTATGGCGGAATTGCTTGCCCAGCTATCTTTCATAGGCGCTGTTCCGTACTACATTTTTCAGTGTCGTCCGGCGACTGGTAATAAGGCTTACACGGTACCGATCGAAGAAGGATATGAGATTTTGGAGCAGGCCAAATCGCTGGTCTCAGGACTGGCAAAGCGAGCACGTTATGTAATGTCCCACGCAACAGGTAAGATTGAAATCCTCGGCAAAACCAAAGAGTTTGTGTACCTCAAATATCATCGAGCAGCCGACGACAAGGATAGCGGGCGGTTTTTGATTTTCAGGAGCAATCCGAATGCTTACTGGTTCGATGACTATGATGAGGTTGTCCGTGATTATCCGATCAATCTTCCATACAGGGCTTACGGCCCCGAATAAAATTAACATCTCTGATTTTATGGCAACATGCTAACCTTGAATTCGATTTATCCGGATGCCCCCGTGAAATCGGGGGTTATTTATTTTAGAAGCCCCAAGGTTCATTGGAAATGATGTTCAAGAACGTGACAGCTATTGCGTTGATTCTGTTGGGTGGTGGCATTGGGTTCGCGCTGGAGCCGGACGAGATCCTTGTCATAGCTAACAGGCAAATTTCTGCATCGGAAAAAATTGCGAAGTACTACTGCGAAAAACGAAATATACCAACCAAGAACATCCTATACCTGGCTTTGGGGTACGAACCGCTCGAGGGAATCAGCAGGGACGAGTACGAACGCTCCCTTGCCTTGCCAATCAGAAGGGAGCTGCAGCGAAGGTTTCCAGGCGAAATCAGATGTTTGGTAACAACCTATGGCATACCTATCAAGGTAGGACCGAGGGGGATGTTGCCGGGGATGGGAGGCAAACTAAACGAATTAAAGAGGCTTCTCAGCCAGGAAAAGCAAAGGCTTGAGCAGCTGGAACAGGACCCTGCACTCGACTCCAATCAGGTGTCGATTGAGAAAAAACAAATCAATCAAAAAATCACTCGGATGCAGCTTGAGATTGACCGCATCAGTGGCAGAGAGACAAATGCCTCGGTGGACAGTGAATTATCGATGGTATTGTTCCAACCCTACGATTTGTATCGATGGCAGCCCAATATGTTAAGGGGTGACGTTCTGGGTTTGGATTTCAGAACGCTTATGGTTAGTCGGCTGGATGGGCCAAGCTATGAAATAATCAAAGGCCTTATAGACAAAGCACTAACAGCGGAAGAGACAGGATTAAAGGGTATCGCCTACATCGATTCAAGAGGTTTTAAACAAAGGGATTTGTATGGTCATTTTGACCAATCTTTGCGGGATTTGGCGGTGTTCATACGTTGGAGTACGAAGATGCCAATCAAAGCCGAACAAACAGGAAAGCTCTTTGCCCCTGGCAGCTGTCCACAGACTGCTGTTTATTGCGGCTGGTATAGTCTGAAAAAATATGTGGATGCCTTTGATTTTGTTGATGGTGCCGTTGGCTTTCATATCGCCAGCTTCGAGGCTCAACATCTGCGCGACCCGAACAGCACTACCTGGTGCGCTGCAATGCTGGCCGATGGCATCACCGCAACGCTGGGTCCGGTGGACGAACCGTATCTACACACATTCCCTCTGCCGAAAGCGTTCTTCGCAGAGCTGTTCGAGGGCGGTTATCTCGTTGAGGCATACTACCACACAAAGCCGTTTAATTCCTGGCAACTTGTTCTGATAGGCGACCCGTTATATAGACCCTTCAAGAAAAACTAAAGACAACAGACTTCAGACTCAAGACCACAGACCAAAGTTGTTTGTCTTGTGTCTTTAGTCTTGCGTCTTGAGTCTTATGTCTTGGGTCTTGGCTCTTGAGTCTTGTGAAATAATGCTACCAGATAGCCCCTGCCGGCGACAAGCAGGGGGACGGCTGCAATTCCCACAACAGAGACGATTACTTCTCGCAGTCCGAAACCTTTGCCAAGGATCACGGAGAACAATTTTACAGTCAACAGCAACACTGTTGGCCCGGCTAATGCCGTTATCAGCCATTTGGGTTTGGGGGGCTTAAGCGATAGGAAAAGATGCATATAACAAATCCACAGCATACTAAAAATCGGGTAGGCAAACAGATGAAACATCGCGTTTGTAACCGGTACCAGCTCCGCTAAATTCGCTCGCGTAATATTCGTTATCCCAAAGATAATTGTGCCGGTCACTAAAATGGCGGCAGGCCAAAAGGTGAAAACTGAAAGCAGAATTAAGCCTGTAAACGTACCTGCTATATTAGCAGCAATATCCATAACATCGCAATTACGCCCCGTAAAGCCCTGAAGCAGCTCATCAACCGCCCCATATCCGGTTACTACGATAAACACCCACCATACGACAGCTTTTCGCCAAACTACCTTTTGGTCCGGACTGACTGCGAACCAGAGCAGGAATACTAAAATCAAATATGCAAGGAAGTGCAGGCCCTTATCAGAAACGCCGGCTTCTCTGACAAGGCCAGGGACAGGTATATGGGCAAGAATAAAAAAGCTGAGCCAATAAAAAACCAATAAGATTATCGTTATCTTTTGTCGCTGCGATATAGCCATTGAAACAACCTAAGAGAGTTCCTTTCTGTCATCCGTCATTCCTGCATAACGTCTGTCAGACGTGTTTTGGGCATCTATCCATATTACTTTGTACGGGCCTGCTTTAACAACGACATTTACTACTCCGCCATCCGGCAGATACACCAGATACTGTTTGCCTTGTTCTGCCAGGCAAAAGCCATTGTCCACAATCTGCTGGTTCGGGCTCATTCGATAAAAAGGTATCGTCTCAAAGAAATCCCAAACCTTCCTGACAATGTTAACTGACAGACGGTAAAATGTCAAAGTCGGTTCCTCAGTTTGCGAATCCGCATTTATTGGACTTAGAGCTTATCCGAATAACCGCCTCGTTATGAGGCCGAGCGAAAAGTTCCACCGTTAGGTGTCCTGCGGAGAGGCCAAGGCGGCAGGCCAAAAATGCTCGGAGGCGTGGTTTTCTCCACGTTGAGAATATTTTTGGCCGACAACGCAGGCATCGGGCTTCCCTTGGGGATAGAGCGGGTTATTGGGATAGGCCCTTAGTCCCACTTGCCAGATGCGGGGCAGAATAGGGGCCCAGTAACCGCTTAAAAATAAAGTTTAATCTGGGAAATCCGGGATTGAATGTGTATAATATAAATAAATATATTGCGAGATCCCAGATTTAAGACACGGGACCTGTAAAAGTGTGGTCTTTAGTCTTGTCTCTGTGGTCTTGGGTCTTTAGTTTTGGAGGACTAAAAAAATGAAACGTCTAACAATTCTTGGAATAGTCTTAATTTGTTTCGCAGCACTTTGTCTCGGCCAGCGCAGGACTCGGTCACCACAAAAGATAATTCGGCTTACAAACCCGAGCTTGACAGGAACGGTCAGTTTTGAGGAGGCCTTGGCCAAACGGCGAAGTGTGCGCTTATTTTCCAGCAAACCCCTCGAATCTGAGCACATCGGACAATTAGCCTGGGCCGGCCAGGGCATAACAGAAACACAAAGAGGCCTGCGAACGGCACCTTCGGCTGGGGAAACTTATCCCATAGACTTATATTTTGCCACACCAGAGGGACTGTTTGTGTATCGACCGGCCGAACACAGTCTGGAACAAACTTCGGACCAGGATATTCGCGGCGGCTTAGCGGCAGCGGCTTCGATGCAGGAATCGGTGGCCATGGCCGGCTGTGATATTATTGTTGCAGGCTCTGTCAGAAAGCTTACAAGCCAGTTTCGCACTAAGGCCAGAACATATATGCTCCTGGAAGCCGGGCACATCGCCCAGAATATCCAATTGCAGGCCGTCTGCTTGGATTTGGGCTCTGTAACAATCGGGGGCTTTAATACGAAGGAAGTCGGCAGAATCTGCAGATTACCAAGAGGAATGGAGCCGATTTATATAATTTGCGTAGGCTATCCAATAGAGCAAGCCGCAGCAGAAGCATTGAAAGACCAGCAGGGCACAGAAACAAAAAGAGCGGCCTTGATTGTTGCCAGTCAAAATTTCCGCGACGAGGAGCTTTTCGAAACAAAACGGGCGCTTGACGCAGCAGCAGTCCAGACAGTTATCGCAAGCACAAGAATAGGAATTATAAGGGGGGCGCTTGGAAATATAGCCGAGGCAAATATTTTAGTGGGACAATTGAGGGTCGAAGATTACGATGCGATAATCTTTATAGGCGGCCTGGGTGCAGTGGAATATGTTGCCAATCCTGCTGCACTGAATCTCGCTCGGGAGGCGGTGCGTCAGAGAAAGATTCTTGCGGCAATCAGCACGGCACCCTCCATCCTGGCCAACGCCGGAGTGCTCGCCGGTGTCAGAGCTACCAGCTTTTTCTCCGAACGTAACAGACTTATCCTCGCTGGGGCTGTATATACCGGTATCCCTGTCGAGCAGGACAGATTGATAATAACCGGCAGTAGTCCGGCTGCCTCAATTCAATTCGGCAGAGCTATAGCAGATGCCCTTACCGGCAGATAATTTCGCATATCACATCTGATATGGATCTAAAAAGTATATGCGCTTCATCAAACAGAGCCCCGACCGTCAGGGAGGGGTAATTGACCCTCTGGATTCAAAGCGGACGCATATCAAGCGCACTTAATTTCTGTGATTGGTATGAGACGAAATATGCCTATTGTCGGCAGGAGCTGTAATGGTTTGTAATCGGCAGTCTTCTGTCTTTACCGAAGGCCTTTGGCGTAATTCTTACTCCCGGGGGAGAAAGCCTTCTTTTATATTCATTACGGTCAACCATACGAATTACCCGCAGGACAACATCTTTCGGCAGGCCCGATTCTACGAGCTGCTGTGCGGACTTGTCTTCTTCAACATAACCCTTGAGAATTTTATCAAGTAAATCGTAATCCGGCAGCGAGTCGCTGTCTTTCTGGTCGGGCTTTAGCTCGGCGCTGGGCGGCCGGGTTAATACGGCAGCAGGTATAATTTGACGTCCGGATATTTTGTTTATGCGCTCGGCCAATTTATAAACCATTGTCTTGGGGACATCTTTTATCACGGCAAAGCCCCCTGCCGTGTCACCATAAAGAGTCGCATAGCCAACTGCGGTTTCGCTTTTATTACCCGTCGTCAGTACCAGAGAGCCAAACTGATTACTAAGCGACATAAGAATACAGCCGCGGATTCTGGCCTGCAAGTTCTCGTAAGCGATACCTTCGCTTTTCCAGCCCCGTACTGTTTTTAATCCATCGTCGAATTGCTTAAGTATCGGCTCAATCGGGACGGTTAAAAATTCGATACCCAGATTTTTTGCCAGCTTTTCAGCATCCCCTATCGTTTCGGGACTGTTGAATTTCGAGGGCATTGTCAGGCCGACCACATTTTCAGCTCCTAAAGCAGCGACCGCGATAGCAGCCGTGACCGAAGAATCTATACCTCCGCTCAGGCCGAGCAGCACTTTCGCAAAACCGTTTTTGCAAGCATAATCTCTTGTGCCGAGCACAAGTGCCTGATAGATTTCGTCAGCAAGGTCACCCGGCTGCCCAGCAGCGGCTCGCATCGGCTCAACTTGCACTACCCCGTCGGTCGTGGGAATAATATCAGCAATTAGTAAATCCTCGTCGAATGCCCTTGCCTTGCCCATTATCTTGCCGGTCGAATCGGCGAACATACTGCGCCCGTCAAAAATCAATTCATCCTGACCGCCCACAAGATTGCAATAGGCCACAGCGCTATTGAACTGGCTCGCACATCGGCCAACTACCTCCTGCCTCTTCTTTATCTTGCCGACATAAAACGGCGAGGCCGAGATATTCAGAATCACTTGGATTTGCCCTGCATCCTTGAGGAAATCGACCAGCCATTCGATTTCCCAGATATCGGCACAGATAGTAACAGCAACATTGAGACCGCCTATATCGATTACCACCGGTTCGGTGCCGGGCTGGAAATATCTTGGCTCATCGAACACACCGTAATTCGGCAGCTGGGCCTTTCGATATATTTTGCTTATCCGCCCGTCTTGCAATACGGCAGCGGAATTGTAGCGGTTGTCCTGATAGCTTTCGGCAAAGCCGACTATTATGGTTTTCTCCGGACAATCGGCGGCCAGTTTATCGAGGGTTAACGAGCAATCTGTTAAAAAGTGCTTCTTATGCAGCAGATCCTCCGGCGGATAGCCGCAAATAGCTAACTCTGGAAAGACCAACAAATCCACGTCGGACCGAGCCGCTTGGGCATAGATTTCGCGCATCTTCTCGGCGTTGCCGGACAAATCACCCACCACCGCATTAAATTGTCCCAATGCTACACGCATAATTAGTTTCAAGTTTTTAGCGTTGAGTTTTGACCCCTGCCGGCGACAAGCAGGGGTGAAAATTCAAAACTCAAAACAAAGAACCGGAGAGGGCGGGATTCGAACCCGCGGTACCCGCAAAGGGCACACCGGTTTTCGAAACCGGCTCGATAAGCCACTCCGACACCTCTCCATGTCTTTATATTATAACTGAAGTTTTGCAAAAGTCTTGTTATAAACAACTTACCCAAAAAAAACGTCCCGACAATTTTCCTCTCACCTTACATCCAACAAGCCGATATTGCAAGAATATTAGCTGACCAACAAGCTATTTAATATAATCCAGGCAGAAAAACATGCCTGGGAGCTGGGGTGCAATGGGTGTCCTGGAGATTTAAGAACATAAGAAGCAAAAGTTACATTAAGACCGTTGCAATTTGAGGATGTTTTTGGTATTTTAAGACGTTGATAGTATCAGGATTGTTGCAGAAATAGCCATTATGTACAAAACCTCGATTGAGAGGGAAAATTAAACCTATTTTATTTCACCCGTTTGAAGGAGGTCACTATGAAACGGTTTAGACTGTTGACTTTGGTTTTATGTGTTGCTCTGGTCGGTTTTAATGTAGTTCTGGTTTACTCTGGTGAGCAGAATAAAATGAGCAATCAGTTTCGCGAGCGGTTTGTCAAAAACTTCCAGCGCATTTCGCTGAACACGACGATAGGCGACGCTATGATGCTGCGAATTTTAGCCGAAAGCGCGAGGGCTAAACGCGGAATCGAAGTGGGCTCAGCCACTGGCTTTGGAGCCATCAATATGGGAATAGCTTTCGAGAGGACCGGAGGACACCTTTATACGCTGGAAATCGACCCGCAGATGGTGAAGGAATGCCGAGAAAATTTGAAGAAGGTAGGCTTAGAGAATACTGTTACCTGCATAGAAGGAGATGCCCTTAAGACACTACCAACACTTGAAGGCGAGTTTGATTTCGTTTTCATCGATGCCGTGAAACAGGATTACTTAAAATATTTCAAAATTATCGAGCCAAATCTAAAGCCCGGTGCCGTAATCGTTGCTGACAATGTCATCCGTTCCGCCAGGGCGATGGAGGATTTTCTGGACTATATACAAGAAAGCCCCAAGTACGATACGGTTATTATCCGGGCCTCGATGGAGAAAAACGATGGCATGTCGGTCAGCTACAAAATCAAATGACCGCCCTCTTGGCACATAGAAAAAGTGTTATGCGCCAAATGGCCACAGTATCAGTAATGTGTAGGGCCGCTTCAAAGATGGTGCCAAATCGTTTTTTATTTGGCGACAGCTTTGATCGGCCCGGCAGCAGCAGCGAAGCCTTTTAGTTTTAGAACAAGCAATCTCCCTCCCTCGAAAGAGGGTGGGCAGGGAGATTGCTGTCGTGCGAATAAGCTGGATGCTTATGATCAAAAGGCGGTTTCGGTCAGGCGTCAGCCTTTTAAACCACCCTCTTTGGTTCCGGCTCGTCCGGT
>JBDRTM010000081.1:0-3860 GCA_043824065.1 Planctomycetota bacterium
CGCCCTGGACCTGATAAAGAACGATTATGACTACGCAGTAATCGATTGTCCACCCGCCGTGAGCCTGCTGACCTTCAATGCACTAAGAGCAGCCACTGATGTTATTGTTCCCGTCGAGACCGGCTACTTCGCGCTCCACGGGCTTAGCAAGCAGCTTGAGACTCTCAGCATACTCTGCAGACGACACAGCCGGCAGGTCGATGTCAGGGTCTTAGCCAGCATGTATGATATAAGGACTAAGATGGCCAGAGAAATTTTGGCCGAATTGCGCAGCCACTTCGCTGACAAAATGTTCAAGACTGTTGTCAGTTTCAATACCAAGATCAAGGAAGCATCCAGTTTTGGCCAACCCGTCAGTGAGTACGACCCGGCCAGCAGGGGACATACTGATTTTTGCTCCCTCGCCGAAGAGGTCTTGGGCTCACAGACCAGAGAGCAGCGCCACGAGTTTGTCAACACCTTGGCCGACCAGCTCGAATCCATCAGCGCCACCGCCGACGAATTGCTTCAGTCTTCAAAGCCACCGGTAGAGCTTGAGCCGGCCCCACAAACCGACGAGCTGCACCTGGTCCTTCCCGTCGAGGAGTTTACTACTGCCGAAGCGGCCCCCATCGCTTTGCTTGGCAAAAGCGAAGCGGCGCCCAAAACCCCGAAGCCCCTCGACACCGCCGCCAAGCTTTCTGAATATTACGGCGTTAACCAGGTGAAGGATGCCGTGGTATTTGTAACCCTGTATCCGCGCGCCGCCAGTGTGCAGGTCGCCGGCGACTTTAATAATTGGCAGCCGGAACAAACACTGATGCAAAAGGTCGGTGACAGCGGCGTCTGGCAAACGGAGATGAACCTCTCTCCCGGAAGATATCGATATCGCCTGGTTGTTGACGGACAGTGGCAGCAGGACCCTTATAACGAATTGACCGAATTAAATCCCTTCGGCGGATTTAACTCGGTCGTCGAGATTAAGTAGTTAAATTCGAAAATCGTATATCGAAATCCGAAACAAACCTGTCCTGAGCAGAGTCGAAGGATTCAAAATCCGAATTTCGAAAATTCAAAACAGAGCCTCTTCTGCTGGGGTGTTTTTGTTTTGAGAATTTGTATTTTGAGCATTCGATATTGTTTCGAATTTCGGATTTCGTGCTTAGGATTTTCTTGGCTTTGGCGGGCTTACAGCCCCTCTTGCAAGCTACCACCTTCAGGCGCTAGAAGTTTACTTGGGTTCTGTTTTGTAACAGATATCGCTGGAATCCTTATCAAATAGGCCCTTGTATCGGTTTTAATCTCAAGTTTTCGGTATAATATCCTCTTGATGCTGAGGAGGAGGTTAAAATTTTTCTTTTTTTTCTTTGCCATCACGTCCGATAATGCTATAATTGAAATTACATAGCCACGGTTTCCAGGAGGGTGATTGTGTAACATTTGTTGGTGGGTTGAGAATGGATGCTCTTAACGGATTAAAGTGGATTGCGGCATCTCTGTTCGCGCAGTTGATGTCTTGTTACCCTCTATTTGCCTATTCGATTTCTTCTCGCAAAGGCGGCTTAAATCAACCAATTCCTGCCCAGCCTGATACCGGTAAAAGTTGGATATTTGATAATAATTGTAATTTTTGGGGGAAGGAAGGAGGCGATATCGGCAAAAAAAAACAACACTTATTTTGATACATCAGGAGGGTGTTGATAAGTGTTAGTTTAATGAGAAAGCGAAATTTCTATTAAGGAGAATAATGATGAAAAAGCTGATTGCAACGTTAGTCCCAATGTTGATGCTTTTTGCGAATTCCAACGTAGAAGGACAAACCGGTGAATTCCCAAGTAGCACTCCCGAAACAGTGGTTAATGTAAGCACGGATGTCGCTGCCAGCCAGTCTCAGGATGTTTCTGTCGTAGGCAGCGACTCCGATTCTAAAGCCAGTTCAAATGTGAGTATCAGTTCCACCGAAATTTCCAACTACAGGACCAGGACACCGCCGATTACAACATTTCCTCCATACTTGCCCTATTGGACTCATGGAGGCTGGGGGACTATAAAGGCATACTTCCCGAATGGACCTAATAGTGATGACCAGGTGTATGAACGGATATTCAATCCTCGTAACCAGGATGACATGAGAGGGCTTAAGGGTGTTCTTAAATCATTACCTTATGAAAGCCCGTTTGGTGTTTTCGGCGGCTTCCTTAATGGTGTTGGGGCCGTGTTTGGCGGCCCTGATAATTACCATCACGGCAGAGGTTTTGAAATAGCAAATTCACTTGTTCGTACTCGCAGACCCGGGAGAAAGCCTCTGTTGGTCTTTATTGACTCTAATGTGGATACAAATCTTTTGACCAAAGCCGGTTACGCTTATGTTGGAAAGGTAAGTTTAGAAGGCGCGGTGGAGCGCAACTGGGATCAAGTCTATGATGCCGCAGTAGCAGAGGCTTTGCCATGGAATGTTGATATCCTGCTTGTCTCCGGCGGAATGAAGGGTGTTACCGTTGGCTCAAACCTTTCTTTTCCGGGAGCCGGCGGTGCTTACAGCCAGGCTAATTACTCTGTTTCTATGTTTGGTGCTGTCTCCAGCGGGATTACGGAAGGCAAAGGCAAAGCTGTTCTCAGCGCTGCAGGTTACAGGTATTGCCCGGCACTTGTTAATAGGAGAAGAATTCCTAAGGCCTTCTATGAGAAATTCCACGCAAAGTTCTATAAAAGACCTGCTCAAGGGCCTGCTGAAATACCGGCCCATATACCTGCTCAAGAGCCTGTGCAAATACCGGTTCAAGAGGTTGAACAAATACCTGCACCGGTGATAATAAATCCGGTGTCAGAACAAAAAGCGCCTCAGTCGAAGGTTTCTCCCGAAGAAGCCAAAGAAGCTCCTGCCACTTTTCCTGCTAAAAGGAGAGATTACATCCCCGGCGTTGAAATGAGCCAGCAACTTTATGACATGGCAGGATTTGGGTTACATCAGAGAGTGCATAACGTAACAATAAAGTAACTTTCATAGAGATAAAAATCTCTAAGGAAACTGAAAGGGAATCTGAAAAAATAAAAAGAAAAGGAGTTTAGTATGCCTAAGAAATTCTTAATCTCCGCAGCGGTTATTTTACTACTGTCCTCCGGTGCACTTGCAAACATTGGCCAGGTCCAGGCTTTTGAAATTGGCGCGGTGAATAAGGTCAAGGTAGTTGGAGGCCCCGGCATGGCATCAGGAGGAAACTATCTGGAAATTGGCCAAAGGCAGATGGAACGCAAGGCTCGCTTAGGCAGTGCAGCCATGAAGCAGGGAGGCACATTGACCCAACATGCACGTGCTCAGGCCAGGGGCGGTGAAATTGGTGTCAGGCAGAATGCAGCGGTTAATGGTTCACAAAACCAGCTTATCGGCCATGGACGTAGAGGTTCACATCAACAGGGGCAGAGTCTCAATCTGGACCTTAACACAATTGCCCGAAAACCTCGTGGTGGTATTGGCCGCGCGGAAGGCTCACAGTCTTTCGTTGGTGGGCAGAGTCAGACGCAAGCCACTCGGGGAGGATTCAGTGCAAGCTCGCAGTTTGTTCGGGCCGAACAAGGTGTTAAGATTATCGGCGGCCAGAGCTCTAATGTTGTTGTGAAAAATAACCTGAATGTCAGTATGTTCCAGGGTGGTACGCCTCGGTAACGACCGGCTAAATCGCGTATAGTTTCAAGTAGAACTTTCTAATTATTTGGAAGCCTTCTGCAAAATCGAGGTTAGGCATACTTTGAAAAGAAAAATTGTCTTTTAATTTTTTCTTTTCAAATGATAAGTTATTGCCAAGTTAACGTTTACTTAATTATTTAAGAAAACCAAAAAAAATGATTTTCTTAAATAATATGTGCCTAACCTCTATTTTGCA
>JBDRTM010000082.1:0-2144 GCA_043824065.1 Planctomycetota bacterium
CGGCGCCGTTTATATCAGGAGTTTGTATGCAAGGGAAGCAAATGATGAGTGGTGAAAATGATTGACAAATGCGCCTGAAGGTGGTTGGCTCATTGAGCCTTTCCATCTGATTCTCTAATCCGCTGCGCTGATTTATACACATGTCCTCAACCGTGGGCCGACCGGTGTCCTCAGTCCGGTAGATACGCTTTGATAGAATCAGGAGGATTTTATACCGATCCATATAAGCATTGTTAGCATCAAAGACAAATGAGAAATTACTTGATAAAAACGAATACGCCAGAAGAAGCTGAACTCGTAAAAAAGAAGGCTGAGTTAGAGAGACTTTCCGACGTCCTTGCCGAAAAAGAACTCGGTCTGGAGGAACTCAAACTTACTGTTGCGCAGTTTCAGTACCGTTACTATTCCAAAGTTGGTAAAAGGTACGTTGAACTTGACGAACTTCGGGCACAGATCGCCGAGTTAATAGCCAGACAGGAGCCCCAAGATCATGAGCTGAACCAAGAAGCTGTGAGAGCTCGAACACAGGCGAGAAAGGCCGCTGAGGAATACGAGGGCGTCGAGATCGAACCCCAAACAGACTCACTGAAGTCTGAAGAATCAGAGGATGCAAAGAGGCTGTATCGGAAGATTGCTTCAATCATTCATCCCGATAAGGCAACAGACGACAAGTCGCGTAATCTCCGTACAAGATTGATGGCCGAATTGAACGAAGCCTACGCACGAAAAGACATCACCAAGATGCGGAGCATCCTTGATCAATGGCAGGATAGCCCCGAGGCAGTATCAGGTGAAGGCACCGCCGCTGAACTGGTAAGAACCATCAGGGCGATAGCACAAATCAAAAGACGGATATCGGAAATCGAGACGGAAATCTCCGAGATAATGACTTCTGACATCAATGTGTTGATGGCCAAAGTGCATGATGCGGATTTGGCTGGTAGAGATATCCTCGCAGAAATGTCGGTTTCCATTGACTCTGAGATTCAGGATGCCCGAAACGAACTGGCAAGGCATAAAAGGTAAAATATGTCTACCGATAGTAACAAAGATCATATTGGTGCAATTGTAAAAGCTCGCACGCTTGCTCTCCAAAAAACCTCGTCAAATTTAGCCCGAAGAGCGATTCAGGATATCGACCGTTTAACTACTGACCCACACGTATCTGAATTAATCAGGCATATGGGCAGCTCTTCAGAGTGGGAAGAACGAGAAAACGCATGGATAGAACTCCGCAAAATGGGGCCAACGTATCGGGGATGGGCAGAGTCACTTCGGAATATCATTTACACCGGTGACGGGTGGTCTCGGATTTTTTCTGCTGAGGCTCTCTCTCGCTTTTCATGCAATCGCGACGATGCTGTGCCCGTTTTGGCAGCTACCATCGAGGTTTGCCTTGACCGTAAAGATTATGATTGGGGCAGGCTTGCCTGCGGAGCGCTTGGGAATTTCAAGGTGTTGGATAGCAAGCAGGTGGGCGAAGTATTACCCGTTCTAATTCGTGTTATTGAAGAGACTGCATATAACAATACCAACGTATCAACTGATAAACTTAACATGAGGGGTTATTCAATCCTTGCACTGGGGAATTATGGAAATTTGGCAAAGCCCGCTTTACTGAAATTGGCCCCCTTGCTCGAACACCGCGATGATCCTTTGTGGCAGACCTATTTTGATACTGCCCAGAAAATAGATCCTCGTGTAAAATCACAGGTTGACGCCCTCATTGTCTCGTTGAGTTCAAGAGATGCCCCTCCAAGAGGGGAGGCGGTATGTTCAATAGCGAAATTAGGCACTGCAGGTATATCAGCAATACCAGAACTACTATCGCTCGTTAATGACGAGATTTTTGACGTCAGAAGATTCCTGGCAATTGCGCTGGGCAAACTGGGGCAGAGAACTGATGAAATTATCAATATTTTGAATAACATGACCCATGACACCGACATTTCTGTAAAAGTGGGGGCGTTTTATTCTCTTGTGTGTTTAGGGGAAAACCGACAAAATAACCTACATAAATTACTTGGATTATTATCGCACAGTGATTCTTTTGTGCGTTATCTATCTGCGTGGGCTGTTGGCGAAATTGGAGCTATTGACCGGGATAACACAATCTCTTGTCTGACGCATGCACTCAGGCAGGA